>NZ_JBQFQR010000009.1:0-193451 GCF_056536985.1 Ruegeria sp. CH8
CGAACTCCGACCGTTTCAATAATTCGCCCAACTGGCAGGGTAAAACGCTCACCAATTCCACCGATGTTCTGCATCCAAAAAGCTTGCGACAGAACCCTGGGGAATTGCTGCTTTCGGATCATGTTGGCGACCTCAATGCCGTCCAAAGTAGCCGAGGCGGATCTGAACGACTTGAACCCGCACATGTGCCGTATGCGACGCTTGATGAACCGATGATCCTGTTCTTCAAATACTTGGGCCTGACAGTTTGGATTTTGGCTGGGCATCCAAATCGAATAAGGGTTTTGTTCACTTCTCGAATGCCCGCCGCGTTAGCACCGCTTTTGTCGATGACGATCTTGCTCGGGATTCCATTTGACGACAGCGCTTTGGCAAAGAACCTGGCTGTTGCTGGACGGTTCCTCCGCTCGGACAGCATGAAATCAAGGGTATTTCCAGTTTTGTCTACGGCCCGATAGAGGTACATCCATTTGCCGCGAACACGAATAAATGTCTCGTCCATGCGCCAGGAACTCAGCGTTGGGCGTTTCTTCAATTGCGCTCGCGCAGCAACCATCGGTGAATACTTCATAACTCACCTGTTGAGAGTTGCGTGGTCCACCTGCACGCCGCGTTCGGCCAGAATCTCTTCCAAATCCCGATACGACACCGTGTATCGCAAATAGAAATAAACAGCGTACAAAACTGCATCCTTGGGAAATGGCAGCCTTTCAATGAAATCATGCTGAAACCTGTCAAAGAACTATACGCTGAGAACAAACGTCGGAACCGGCGGGCTCGTCAATCCAGACAAAAAGTTGCGACACATCCCAGCGATAGTGTTCGCAATCTGCAGGTTTACAAAACGCTGCGTAAGCAGGGGGTATCAGACCGGCTTGCGCGCCAATGGATTGCCGAACATGGGGAGGACTATGTCCAGAAAAAGCTGGACTATGTCAGTGGACAGGGTGGTGTGAAATCGACCGTAGTGTGTCTGTCAGCAGCCCTGCGCGACGATTACCTGCCGACAGAAAAAGAAGCATCGTCAGAACCCAGCCGTAAAGCCCTTGAAGCTGCGCGAGTACATGAGGCCGCGAAGGCGCAGGTGGATCAGGCATACGCAGCCCGCTCGGCTGAAAGAACAGAACGGGCACGCAGGTTGTCTATCGTGGAAGAATTGGTTTCGCGGCGAAACCCGGCGCAACGGGACGCGGACAAACGGTTGTTCTTGGCCGGGCTGGACAACGATCTGGACCGTGAGCATTTCCGGGCCCATGGTTGGCGCTCCGGATTGAACGCCAATGCATTCTTCGACTTCTGGGAAGAGCTTGAGCCCGACGCTTTCAGTTAGAGAGTGAATAATGGGGCCGAACGCGGTTCCAGAGGTATCAGCGGTTTTTCATCGCTGATTTTAAGGCATCTGCAATTGCTCCGTTTTGCGTGTTACTTTCAGATTTTGCGCGTTGTTTTGCCTGAGGCTTTATAGCGCTGGTAGCTTTTCGAGGTGCACGGCTGCCTTGATCTTCGCGTGCTGAGGCACCACCGTCTTTCCGCATTGTCAGTCCGATCCGTTTGCGCGGCACATCCACTTCAACCACGGTGACTTTTACGACCTGACCGGTCTTGACCACCTCGTGCGGGTCTTTGACGAACCTATCAGCCATTTGGCTGATGTGGACAAGGCCGTCCTGATGCACGCCGATGTCCACAAAAGCGCCGAAGGCCGCGACATTGGTTACCGTTCCTTCAAGTACCAAACCGGGTTTCAGATCAGTGATATCCTCGACACCGTCGGTAAAAGATGCAGTGACAAAACTCGGGCGCGGGTCCCGACCGGGTTTCTCCAGTTCTGCAAAAATGTCCCTTACAGTCGGAAGGCCGAAGGTGTCGTTTACGAATTGCTCGGCCCGCAGTCCTTTCAACGCGCCGTCATTGCCCATGATCTGACGAATGTCCCGTCCACAGGCGGTAACGACCTTCCGCGCCACATCGTAAGCTTCCGGGTGAACCGAGGACGCATCCAGTGGCTCTACGCCGTTGCGTATGCGCAAAAAGCCCGCACATTGCTCATAAGCGCGAGGGCCAAGGCGGGAGACTTTCAGCAGTTCTTTGCGCGATTGAAAGGCGCCGTTCAGGTCACGGTGCATCACGATCGCGTCGGCAAGCCCGGGGCCCAGGCCCGACACATGAGAGAGTAGGGGGGCTGAGGCCGTATTTAGATCAACGCCGACCGCGTTCACGACGTCTTCGATAACTGAAGCCAGGGATTGCGACAAGCGATGCTGATCCACGTCGTGCTGGTACTGACCGACACCGATGGACTTTGGTTCGATCTTAACCAGCTCGGCCAACGGGTCCTGAAGACGCCGGGCGATCGACACGGCACCACGCAGAGAGACGTCGAGATCGGGGAATTCGCGCGCCGCCAATTCGGATGCAGAGTAAACAGAAGCGCCGGCTTCAGACACAACGACCTTGGTAGGGGCGGCGACGGTCTTGGGCAGTAGTTTCAGCGTGTCAGCCACCATCTTCTCGGTCTCACGGCTGGCAGTGCCGTTTCCGATGGCGATCAACTCGATCTTGTGGGTGGCGATCAGGTTCAAAATAGCCGCCTGTGCGCCGCGCAGATCGTTTTTGGGTTGAAATGGGTAGAGCGTATCTGTCGCAACCACCTTGCCCGTGGAGTCCACCACGGCCGCTTTGACGCCGGTTCGAATGCCGGGGTCCAGACCCAGCGTCGCACGCGCTCCGGCTGGTGCCGCGAAAAGTAAGTCTTTGAGATTGCGAGAGAAAACCTGAATGGCTTCTTCCTGTGCCCGGCCGCGCAGGTCCGCCATCAGTTCAACCATCATAGAAAGGGACAATTTCACCCGCCACGTCCAACCGGCCACTTTGCGCAGCCAGACATCCGCCGGCCCATCTCCGCGCGTGTGCAGATGGGCAGCGACAATCGCCTCGGCCCGTGCCGCGCCCGCTTCGGCTTCGGGCGCGATATCCAGTGTTACGATCCCTTCTTTCGAGGCCCGCAGCATCGCTAGCGCGCGGTGCGAGGGGGTTTTCGACCAAAGCTCTGTATGGCTGAAATAGCCGCTGAACTTCGCGCCTTCCTGCTCTTTGCCGTCGATCACTTTCGAAGTCAGCAGGGACTCACGCTGCATGAAATCGCGCAGCTCTCCTAATAGGGTGGCGTTTTCGGTCAGTCGTTCGGTGATAATGTCCCGCGCGCCGTTCAAGGCGTCTTTGGTCGTCGGCACCGCCTCGGTCACATAGCCCTGCGCCAGAACTTCGGGGTCGGCGGATCGGTTGTACAGAATAGTATCGGCCAGAGGCTCCAGCCCGTTTTCGCGCGCGATCATCGCCTTCGTGCGGCGCTTGGGCTTATAGGGCAGGTAGATGTCTTCCAGCTGCGCTTTGGTCTCGGCCTGCGCGATGGATTTGGCCAAGTCGGCGGTCAGCTTGCCCTGATCCTTGATGGACCCAAGGATCGTTTCACGCCGCGCTTCGAGTTCGCGCAGATAGGTTAGCCGATCAGACAGGGTGCGCAGTTGGGTATCGTCCAGCCCGCCGGTCACCTCTTTGCGATAGCGGGCAACAAAGGGGACGGTGGCCCCTTCGTCCAGCAATTTCACCGCGGCCCCCACCTGTTCGGGGCGGGCGTTGATCTCGGTGGCGATGGTGCGGGCGATGCGGTCCAAGGGGGCCTCCTGAAAAAAGTCTGGAGGAACTTCTTAGCCAGCCGCATCACCAAGGGGAAGGGGTGTCAGGCCTGTTCGGCGAGCCCCTGCAAATCATCGTGTAAGGTTTTTGCGATTTCGACGTAACCGCGTTCGGTATTGCGCGCCCGCGCGGCAAAGCGCCGTTGCGACGGAAGCCGCGCGCCCTGATCAATGATGTCGGCAAACAGACGCTCGGCGCGCGTGTCATTTTCAGAGACCCGACCTCCGCTGAACTGGGCTGGATCAAAGGCGAGGATGATTTCACCGTGATAGGGGGCTCCGCCCGCTCCTTCGGCGAATTCCATGCTTTCAAGGCTGGTCAGATCGTCGATCAGCGGCCCGGCCAGCAGTTCGATCATGATCGACAGAGCGGACCCCTTGTAGCTGCCGAAGGTCAACATCGCGCCATCCATAGCGGCCTGAGGATCGGTGGTCGGGTTGCCATCCTTGTCGATGGCGACGCCTTGGGGCAGCGGTTTGCCCGCGCGACGGTAAAGCTCGATCTCGCCCCGGGCGAAGGCGCTGGTGGCAAAGTCAAAGGTGAAGGGGTCCTTGCCTTGGCGCGGCCAGCTGAAAGCAAGCGGGTTGGTGCCAAGACTGCCGCGCGTGCCTCCTGCCGGCGCAACCCAGGAATGGCTGGGTACCATCGCCATTGCGGCCAAACCTTCGGAGGACAAGCGTTCCACCTCGGGCCAGAGGGCTGAAAAGTGGAAGCACCGATTGATAGCCATCGCGGCAATGCCATGGGTGCGGGTTTTTTCGATCAGCACAGGCAATGCTTTTTCAAATGCCAGCAGGGACATTCCCCCCCGTGCATCCACCCGGACGATGGCATTGTCCGAAGGCGTCACGACCGGTTCAACATAACCGTCGATTTTACCTGCCTTGATCGTGTCGTTACACATGAACAACCGGAACAGGCCATGCGACTGGCAGTCGTCGGTCTGGCAAGTGGTAAGCATGTGCGAAATGGCCGCCGCGTGATCCGGTCCAAAGCCGGACTTTGTCAGGATAGATAGGCTGAGGTCCCGGATCTCATCCAATGTCAGTTTGACCGTGTCGCTCATGCCTCGTGTCTCCCGTATTTGAGGTGAGACAAGGGATAGCGTGGCAAGGCGGGCAAAGGGAACCCGGATTTCGCCGGGCTCAGGTTCAGCCCTGGGACTCGGCTCGAAGATAGGCGATGACGTTTCGAATATCCTCGTCCTTTCTGAGGCCGCGAAACTGCATCTTATTACCCGGTACAGTGCCCTTGGGGTCGGAAAGGAACGCGGTCAAGGTCTCTGGTGTCCAGACAATGCCAAAATCCTGCAAAGGTGCCGAGTACCGGAACCCATCAGCCTGACCGGCGGTGGCGCCGATGATCCCGTGCAACGATGGGCCGACCGTGTGGCGATCCTGTTCCAGCTTGTGGCAGGCACTACATTTGCGGAACACTTTCTTTCCGGCTTTGACGTCACCTTCAACAGCGGCGGCAACGGCGACCGGGGCAGCGGGTGCTGCCTCGGCCTTTTTGTCGTCCATGTTGAAAATCAGACGGGCGGTCACGGGAACCGTTCGGGTGATGCCCGGCAGATCGGCCAGTTCCATCAGCTTGTCGACGCCCGCATTCACGCCCGCGTCTTCGGTGCTGATGAACACCATGTCATTGGTCGACACCAAGACCGAAGTTTCGGACAGACGGGCCACAAACATCTCGGCATCAAATGCAACATCGGCGCCTGCCAGCGACAGAACGGCTTCGGCATCGATAGTGATGGTTTCGCCCACGCCCAGGTCTGAGACCTCATTCATGTCGAACTCGGCGGTCAGAGAAGCAGTGCCCACCTTGCGGAATACATGTTCGATCATCCGTTCGTTGCGGATGTCGATATTGGTTTCGACCGAAGACAGGTCGATCTCGATCTCGGCTTTGCCGTCCGGGCTGACGTGACCGCTGAGGCTGGTGAAGGAATTGACCTCGCCCACGGTGTCTTTCTTGATGGTGCCATAGGCCAGATGCGAGCCCTCGGGCGCCAGAGTCCAGCTTTCGGCAAGCACCGGAGTTGCAACAATTGCCGACGCAATCGTGACTGCCTTCAACAGAAGTTTCATTTCATTCCTCCTCGGGTTATGTCAAATCTGAGCCCACGGGCCCGGTCCGTGAATGGCAAACACACACAGGTCGCGATTTATTCGATGCATGGTGAAATAAGCTCGGAACAGGCCGTGCGCGGCGCGATCCAGACGCATTCGAAACGTGTCTGGCGGTTTGGGCTGGCATTGTCCGGGGCGTCTGATGTAGCCGATGATCTGTTGCAATCCACATGTCTGCGTGCACTGGAGCGTCACCATCAGGTGACGTCGCATGAAAGGCTGGACAGTTGGCTGATGACGATCTGCCGCTCGATCTGGTTGAATGAGGTGCGGTCGCGGTCGGTTCGCAAGGCGCAGGCGCTGTCTGTGACGCCCGAGGCGGAATTAGTTGCCACCGGACCGGACACGGAAACGAATATTTTCGCTGCTGAGGTGTTTACACAAGTGATGCAACTGCCAGAAGCGCAGCGGGAGACGGTTATGCTTGTGTTCGTCGAGGGCTACAGCTACCGCGAGGCCGCCGCGTTGCTGGAGGTGCCGATAGGAACTATCATGAGCCGGCTGTCCAATGCCCGGCAGAAATTGAAAACCGTGATGCAGCATGAGGCGGCAGACGCCGTTCGACGGAGTGGCAAATGAAGTTTTCCGATGAGACGCTGTTGGCGTATCTGGAAGGCAATTTGGAAGAGGCCGAGGCCAGCGCGATCGAAAACGCAATCGAAGCTGACCCCGAGCTTGAGCAGCGCCTGATGGCGCTGGACCCGTTTGCGCCTGTGGTGCAGTCGGTGTTTGAGCGTGTTCCCACCGAGACACCTGTTGTTGATCTGCCAGAACCGGCGGCTGTCAAACCAGTGCAGCCTGCGGGCGGCGGATTGCGGTTGCTGGCCGTTGCGGCTTCGGTTGCGGTTATCGCGGTTTCGGCCACGTTTTGGGCGACGCGGCCCCAGCCGATGGGGTGGGCTGAGCAGGCGGCGATCTATCAGTCACTCTATGTGCCGGATACGATAGCATCGCTGGACAGTTCGCCTCAGGCGCTTGAGGCGCAATTCGCATTGGCCGAGGAACAGCTGGGCCGTTCGCTGAACCGTGCCGAGCTTGAGGCGCTGCCAGGAATGGAGTTGAAACGCGCGCAGGTTCTGTCTTTCAAAGGCAAGCCATTGGTACAGGTTGTATTTGCCGACGAGCAGGGCCAGCCTTTTGCCTTCTGTGTGATCCGGCAGGGTGAGGGCGCTCCGAGCAAGGATGTGAAACAGGCGGTACTGAGTGGTTTGGCCACGGCGACCTGGGCACAGGACGGGTACGGGTACATGCTGATCGGCAACAGCGAGCAGACCGACCTGAGCGGGCAACTGGATTTTCTAACCACAAGTTTCGCAGGTTAAGCGCGTAATGCGCAAAAACGCCTTGTGAAGCAGGGCAATTCCCCGAAATATACCGGGTATGAAAAAGAAACCCGTCATGCCTGATCCGGATGAGGACGCCGATGCGGTTGGTCCTGCCAGTATCTATGACGTGGACCCGCCCGAAGACGACGATCTGTGGTTTCTGCCGCCCGAGGATGACGAGGCGGTGGAGGATTTTCTGCCTCCGGGTCCCAAGGTGGACCGGCGTCTGTTGTTCGATCCGCGGGACTGGCGTGCAGCACAGGCGGAACTTTCCTACGAACTGGCCGATCTGGCTGCGATCTTTGGCGCCTTGGACGAACGGTTGCGCGCAGGTCCGGACGGGTGGACTCATCGTCTGGCCCTGATGGATGTGTCCGATCTGGGCTGGTGGACCGGCGACCGGATCAGTGTCGACCGGCTGGCGCTGTGGACGGGTCTTCGCATTGGTGCGACCGGCGACGATGTTCAGGCGCTGTTCCGCGCTGGTTGGGCCGTGCGGCGTTTGACCGGAGGGCCGGGGCCATCTGAGGATGGGTGGGAGACCGGGCTGACCATCTTTCTGGATCGGATGGCTCAGGGGTTTGAGGAAATCCCAGAAGCTGTCGCTGACCTAGCAGAGGTGATGCGCAATTCTGAAGGGCTGCATCCGGTTACTCAGGCAGCGATTGGGTTTCATGCGTGGCGCGCTTTGTCACCTGGAATTGGTCAGGATACCGAGGCCGCCATCATCGCGGCCCGCCACGCAGCCACGATGGGTCGGGGCGGGGCGTTGTTCATGCCGCTCGCCTTGTCCGGTCCCGGCGCGTTGCGCGGGGCAGGGGAGGTGGACGAAAAGCTTTCAGCCTGGGTTAGGGGAGCAGGGCAGGCGGCGCTGGCTGCGCTGATGCATCTGGACCGGGTCAGCGCCTGGGAGCAGCGCGCGCGCGAGGCCACCAGCGGACTTAGCGGGCGAACACCGCCCCTGTTGATCGATGTTCTGACTGCATGGCCCATGGTCTCGGCACCTTTGGCCGAGGAATTGACGAAAGCATCACGCGCGGCGGTGCAACGCAATATCGACCGCTTTACCCGGCGCGGACTGATCCGTGAGGTGACAGGGCAGGGGCGTTACCGGGTCTGGACCGCAGCGCTGTAATCCAGCAACCAGTTGCGAAAGGCGCGTGCCGGTGGACGCAGCGCGGCGCGCGACTGATAGACCAGATGATAGGATTCCTGCCCAGCGACCTGAATGTCAGGCAAACAAGGGACCAGGCCCGACAAATGCATGATACGATCCGACGCGGGCGCTCGGGCTAGTGCGATGCCGCCTCCGCTTGCGGAAAGCTCGGCAGCCATTAACGAATTGTCTGCAAAGAAGTATCGGGCCCGACCGGAGGGCAAGCGCAGGGATTCGAACAGATGCAGCCAACTGGCACGGTGGGTTGAAACCTCAATCAGCGGGAAATGGAACAGGTCCTGCGGGTCCCGGATTTGCGCGGCAATCTCTGGCAGTGCCACCGGATAAAGCCGTTCGTGCAACAGCGTGTCGCCTTCAGCTCCAAAAAGGGCCCGATTACCGAAAACGATCTGCAAATCGGTGAATTGGTTGGCAAAATCCGACACCAGATTGCCCGTGGTGAGTGACAGGTTGATCTGCGGATGTGCTGACTGGAATTCCGGCAGTCCACCGGCAATTACTCCATGCGCGAACAGAAGTATGGATTGTACAAAAAGCCGTTGTGCACGTGTTTCGCCGAATAGCCCTGTGGTGGCGGTTTCCAACATTAACAGGGATTGCTGCACAGAGGGCAGATAGGCTCGTCCCGCCTCAGTCAGGGTTACCGAATGCGCGTGGCGGTGAAACAAGGGTGTACCCAGCTGTGTTTCCAGTGCTTTGACCTGTTGACTGACGCCTGCAGCCGACATGTTTAGTTGGGTGGCGGCGCGTGCAAAACTCTCGGTTCGGGCGGCGGCCTCGAACACGCGCAACCAATTGAGAGAGGGAATGCGGGACGACATGATTTCAGGCTAAGCTGAACTTATCCTCACGGGCAAGAAGTTACGCGCTGGCCTGAGAAATTTGTGGTTTATCCTGCAGCGGCAAGCATCCAAGAGGTAAGCCATGCCGCAATCTGTTTCTTTGCCTGAAACCGCGCTGACCGCAGCCCAATCCGAACAATATTGGAAAGACGGTTTTCTTTTTCCGCTGACGGTTTTCTCTCAGGAGGAAACCTCTGAGATTCGCGCAGAACTGGAACAGCTTGAGCAGGACTGGCTTGCTGCGGATTTGCCCCTGCCGCTGAACACCTACAAGCGCGTGAACGCGCATCTGGTGATCCCACTGGCAGCCAAAATCGCGCTGGACGCCAGAGTGCTGGATGTCGTTGAAGGCGTTCTGGGTCCGGATATCATGGTCTGGTCAGCCGAATTTTTTATTAAAGAGGCCCATACTGATCACACTGTGGGCATGCATCAGGATTTGACTTATTGGGGTATGGGTGAAACACCGGACCAAGTCACGGCTTGGATCGCACTGTCCCCGGCCACTGTTGAAAGTGGCTGCATGGACTTCGTGCGGGGCAGCCACAAGAACCCGATCCTACCGCATAACGATACCTATTCCGAAACCAACCTGCTGTCGCGTGGTCAAGAGATTGCCGTCGATGTTGCGGACGAGGACAAAACCCATATTGAATTGGCCCCTGGGCAAATGTCTTTGCACCATGGGTTGACCATTCATGGTTCGGGCCCGAACCAGTCCGAAGACCGAAGGATCGGGCTGGCGATCCGCTATCTGAACCCTAATGCCAAGCAGCTGGTCGCGGACCGTGATTACGCCATGCTGGCGCGAGGGCAGGACGGGCAATCCAACTTTGTTCATGTCGAACGGCCGAGTCATCTGTTTTCGAAACAAGCTCTGGCCCTCTACGAACAGGTACGTCATGACCAAAGCAAAGCACTGGCAGAGGGGGCCAAAGGTACTGTGTCGCTGTATGGAACGAATTGACCTCGGGCTGATGCGGGTCGGCGCGTGCTTTGGGCTCGTCGCTCGGATTCGCGAAACCTATGGCGCGGTTCACAGATCAGAAGGACGCGGACTTGAACGCCATGTAAGTACCCGGGCGTAAGCCCGGGCAATCGGGTCCATCAGAACCAGCGGCCAATCGCAACGGCCTTTGGTGCCAGCGCTGTCGCATCATTCGCGGTAGCCAGAACCTTGAATTCGACCCGAGTTTCAGTTGGCGCGTCGAACCCCATAAAACGGGTGGTTGCGCCTCCGTTGCCGGACACAGTGACGGCTGAGCCCACAGCGAATGCTACGGGGAAATCCCAGACCACCGCATCGCTTGCGAACAAGGCACCTTCTGCATTTGTACAGCCCGTAGCCGTTAACGAGACGGTGCAGATTTGGGTGCCATCGGCAAATCGCACATAATCGCCGTCAGCGTTCGAGCCGCGTTCTATGACGGCGCCGGTTGGGTTGCCGCCACTTTGTGCCACGGAACCCAGCAGATTGCCGGGGCCAAAGCCGTAGTCCGCCCGCATCAGACGACCGGCAGTCGTGTCATCGGCGCTGGCCTGAACTGCGGCCCCGCTTGCGGTTCCGGTCGCAGGATCGAAACCCAGCGCTTCGGTCCAGGTACTGCCATCGGGCGAGACTTTGATCGCAAATCGGGTACTGCCAGATAGGCCCATCTCGGCGTGTCCGGTCCAGTTGGATTGAAACAGAAGAGAAGCAGTTTCGCCCGCATCGGCCTTGTTGATCTTCAACTGATGCCCGCCGCCGTCATGGCTGAGAAGCGTCGACGGAGACCGTACCGAAAGACGGTTTGTGCTGTCATATCCCGTGGCAATCCCCACACCGTCCAAGTTTTGCGTGGTGATCGGAGGGTCTGTCCAGACGCCTTCATTCCAGATTTTCATTTGCCCAGTGCTTTCATCCCAAGCGCGCCAGCCCGAACGGGGCATGACAAAATGCCAGGCATTATCCAACCACGCGGCCAGCATCCCGGCCTGACCGGTCCAGTCCCCCGTGGGTGCCGCGCCCAACGCGTGAATTTCGCCTTGATCCGGCACGGCGGGCGGAGTCGAGGCATTTATTGTTGCGACGCTCAGTTGCGTGATCAGGTCCAGTTGCCGTAACGCTTCATTATGGGTGACGTGTTTCTGTGCCTGCGACGGTTGCAGAAAAGGCAGGTTCAATCGGGGTGAGCTTTGTGACACGGGCGTCCTCCTGAGGCTGTCGGTCCGACAATTGCATTGCGCGCCACATTGCCGTGCTGCCGATGAATCCCGTGTCACCGGGCCGGGCGCCCGAAAAGCTTTTTGCTAACCTTCTGAGGGTCTTGTCAGAAGAACTTGGGTTGAGGCGGGTAGGGTGCTCTCGTAGCCGCCGCTCATGATTAAACAGTCGCATTCAAATACTTTAAAACCAGCCCCGAGGTCATTCGTTTGGCTGTAGTGCTGTACGTTCGTTTCCCATTGTCGCTTCGAAACGTGGAATACGTATTGCACGAACGGGGAATTGAGGTGAGCCACGAAACTGTCCGATATTGGTGGAACAGGTCTGGCCCGATGTTTGCTGCTGAGATCATACGAAAGCGTGTTCAGCAGCTGCGTGCGTTCTCCAAATGGAAGTGGCACGTGGACGAGGTTTTCGTGAAGGTGAATGGCAAGCGGCATTATCTTTGGCGGGCCGTTGATCACGAAGGTGAGGTGCTGGAAGCCGTTGTCACCAAACGCCGAAACAAGCAGGCAGCACTGAAATTCCTCAAGAAATTGATGGAGCGGCACGGTTGCGCCGAAGAGATCGTCACAGATCGCTTCGCTTCCTACAAGGCTGCGCTCAGAGAACTGGGTGCACTCGAAAAACAAAGGACGGGCAGGTGGTTCAATAACCGCGGTGAGAATTCGCACCTGCCGTTTCGACGACGCGAACGCGCCTTGCAACGTTTCAGGCGCATGCGAAGTCTACAGAAATTCGCCTCCGTCCATTCCTCCGTCTACAATCACTTCAACCAGGAAAGATCACTAGCCAGCCGAGACACCTTCAAGCTGACACGCACCGCCGCTCTTGCTGAGTGGCGTCAACTTTGTTCCGAATAGGTTCACGGTTTTGGCAGGAAACTGAGACTGGTTCGAATTCGTCTGACAGCACCCGCTTGTTTTTCGCCCGTGAAGCAAGCCTTCAAACAGAAATCTGTGGGTCCTGAGCCTAGGGCGCGTTGCCAGACTGTACGCGACCTGACAGGTAGGGACGAAGTTTGCGACAGAACCTTAAAACCTGAGCTCAGAGGATTGGCTCGTCCCACCTGGTGGAGTTTTGGTCACCTGCTGCAGGCATTGGACAGGCTTCGTCTGGCATTGCCGTTTTCTTCATGAAAAGGCAGCCACAGGCCATACAAACTCTGGGGTCATCTCGCGCAACTACCAGTGCCAATCGGTAAGCAAGAGTTTCGGGGGCATCCTTTAACTGATCACAGCCCAAACAAGCGTTCCGTCGCCGCTCTAACGTTTCAGAATCTACTTCTTTAAATCCTTGTGTACTCCATTGAATATAAGCATTCGCTGATTTCAAAGCCAATTCCGCAATGGAATCTGTACTCCGGGTGTCAGCCGGTCCATCATCTTCTAATGGCACAGAGAATTCAGTATTTACTGGGTCATTTAACATTCGGTCACGCCATTCACTTTGACTTCGAACACCAATAAGTGTTTTGGCAAAAGTTTGGTCCGCCAAAAACCGCGCTGCGACTTCCGGTGTAACAGGTTCAGACAATTTAATCGCGCGACCCAACGCCCCTCGAATCGCGCCGAATGTCTTGTGTTCCAAAACTTCTTTTACTATCGCAGAAATACCACTTAAAGATGAATTTTTTATGATTGTTCCCCAATTGGTGGCTTGTTCTGTGGAGGCACTAAAGAAGGATTTTGCTTCAGCGCGCCCAGTTTCTGAGCAGGGTGAAAGGTCTTTATCTGTTTTTAATCAGTTACCTAAAGATAAGAACCGCTCCGTTTCCAGCATTCGTAATCAACTATTTTCTGGTCAAGACCGACTGTCGAGTCAAGCCGATCTAAAACTGTCGACATATCATTTTGACATTGCTAACGTTGCGAACACGTTAAAAGTAAATTTTGTTCTGTGACTTATATGGTGACACTAATGAGTATGGGTGGGGATGTATCTAGCACTTGCATAGCGAGCTTCCATTTTCTCTGCGAAGTGCAAAAAATCAATATTTCAAGAAAACACGTTCGGAAGACAGGCGTATTTGATGCGCCGTTTGGAGAGATAAAAGCCGGCGATAAATGCCGCTCAAACCATTACAGTTAGTCAATCGCTGTGCGGCTATAATGCTTTCCAGAACGAAGGAAAATCCGACTTCAAAAAAGGCCGAAAACGTTCGCGATATTCGGTGAATTTTGGGCTCTTGTCCGGACCACAGTGGATTATTCTTTCCCAAAAGCGAATAAATTAAACTTCTGCAAGTGGCACCTACTTCGCGCAGCAGTAACAACGGATTTCCGCCGAAAACCTTTAACAGCTCTACTCAAGGAGAAGTTTTTACGAACTTTCTACCTTCCAAAAAAATTCTAAAGAAACTCACTGAATTGGGGGACTATCAATGCGTTCTTTTCAAACCAACGGCACCGCTCTGGATGTTCAGGATCTGACTCTTTCAGGTGATTTTACTATCGAAGCTTGGGTATTTATGCCCACGGGATCTGGAATAAACAACGCAGATGGCATCGTTGCCAGCCCCGGGCAGGACGTTAACTTCTTTGCTGGCCGAGTGCGTGTATTTGATGGTGGTGATATTGTAGTCGCTAACTCTACAACGACCGAAGGGGTTTGGACACATTACGCTATTACGCGCGAAGCAGGTCAAACCAGAATCTACATTAACGGTGTGTTGGATGCCACCTCTGGCACAAATTGGACCAACGATTTCACAATTGAAACTCTGGCCGAAGGGTCTGCTGCTGGAGGACTTGAAGGGCAACTGGATGAAGTTCGGATCTGGGACGTAGCGCGCAGCGACAGCGAAGTCGCGGACAATTACGACAAGACTGTGGATCCCGGCAGTGCAGGCCTACTGCGTTATTACGACTTTGAGGGCGCTAACCAGTTTATCGTGGACCGTACGGGCAACGCCGAAACTGAAGAGGTTCTGCCTGCCCCAGCGGGAACTAACCTGGTGAGTTCTGGCGCACCCATCACCGTCGTACCGATAGCAATCGCTATTGAGAACGCAAGTTTCGAGGCCATCACTTTGGCGGACGGTCTGGCCGATACTGCGATCACTGGCTGGACTCTAAGCGGCGATGCGGTCGGGACGTGGAACCCCACAGCAGCCTTTTTCCCGGATGAAGCCCCCGACGGTGAAAACGTCGCCTTCATCGATAACGGTGGCACAATTTCACAAACCCTGACCGACACCTTTGAAGCGGGTCGCAGCTATCAGCTTACGGTCAGTGTCGGCAACGAATCCAGCGCAGGCACGAGCAATGGTTGGGAAATCCGCTTATACGCCGGAACCCAGCTTTTGGGCAGCGTGGACGCCACCAGCGTCACCCCGGTAGACGGCACTTTTGGAGACGTTGTTCTAACGCTTGATGGCTCCGATCTGGCGGCTTTTTCAGCCAATTACGGTCAAGCGTTGACTGTGGAGATCTTCGACGCCGTTGTTGACCCTGAAAACAATGCTCAGTTCGACGACGTCCGTCTGAACTATTTGCAGGCTGATACATACCCGGTCAACACTCCGTCGAGCGATCGCGCACTCTCAACCAGCTCCACTGCCGTTGACATCCCTGACGTTACCCTCAGCGGTGATTTCACGGTTGAAGCCTGGATTTATCTTGCGCCGGGCCAAGTCATTTCGAATGACGACGGGCTGGTAGCTGGTCCGAATAACGACATGAACTTTTTCGCGCAGCAATTCCGTGTTTTTGACAGCACTGCGGGCAACGACATCGTGGTGGCGAATACAGCTGCGACGGCCGGGACATGGACGCATTACGCCGTGACGCGCGAAGCGGGCGTTACCAAAATCTTCGTCAACGGTGTGCTGGATGCGACTGCGGCCAACCCCTACACTAACGATTTTATTATTGAACAACTGGCAAAGTCGAACACGGACGCGCTCAACGGGCAACTTGACGAAGTACGTATCTGGGACGTTGCGCGCAGCGAAACCGATGTTCTGGCGTCCTACAACAAAACCGTAGACCCCTCCTCGGCCGGTCTTCTCCGCTATTACGGCTTTGATGGCACAGGAACCGACTTGGTCGATCTGACCGGAACCACTCCTGATCAGGCATTGCCCGCAGGAGTGTCATTAGAAAACTCAGGTGCCCCGCTTGTGGACAACAATGCTCCGGTGTTTACCAGCGATACCAGCGTTTCGGTAACCGAAGGCAATACAGATACGACCTATGCGGCTACGGCCACTGATGCTGATGGCCCACAGCCGGTCAGCTATTCAATCGAGGGCGGTACGGACGCGGCATTGTTCACCATAGACGCCTCCACCGGCGCCCTGAGCTTTACCTCTGCACCAGACTTCGAATCTCCGGGTGATGCGAATGGTGACAACACATACGAAGTGATCATCGGAGCTTCGGACGGAGCAAACACAACAGAACAATCTGTAACAGTAACCGTCACTGATACGGGCGCCCCAAGAGCGGTCGCAATTGAGAACGCAAGTTTCGAAGCTAACGTTCTGGCCGATTTCGCTGCAGTGACCGAAATTGATGGCTGGACGCTCAGCGGTCCAAGCATGGGAACGTGGAATCCGCGCGCCGATTTCTTTCCCGACGAAGCCCCCGACGGTGAAAACGTCGCCTTTATCGATGATGGAGGCGCCATTTCGCAAACCCTGACCGAGACCTTTGAGGAAGGTCGCAGTTATCAGTTGTCAGTCAAGGTCGGTAACGAGGTCAACGCAGGGTCCAATAATGGTTGGGAAATCCGCCTGTACGCAGGTACCCAGCTACTTGGCAGCGTGGACGACACCAGTATCAGCCCAGCTGACGGCACGTTTGAAGATGCTATACTGACACTGAATGGTACCGACTTGGCTGCATTCTCGGCCTATTACGGTGAAGCGTTGACCATCGAAATCTTCGATGCAGTTGTCGATCCGGAAAACAATGCACAGTTTGATGATGTGCGCCTGAACGTTGTTGATGCCGATATTTATCCAACCGGAGGCGGTGGCACACCCGATATTATCAATGTAGCGATTGTCAATGCAGGGTTCGAAGCCCAAACGCTTGCTGACTTCGCAGCGGCGCAAACTATCGATGGTTGGGATCTGAGCGGCTCAGGAATGGGTGTATGGAACCCACGGGCAGACTTTTATTCAGACGAAGCGCCCGAGGGTGAGAACGTCGCTTACATCGACGATGGCGGAACAATTTCTCAAACCCTGACCGAGACTTTCGAAGCGGGCCGCAGCTATCAATTGGCTGTTCGGGTAGGTGACGAAGCCAATGCAGGTGAAAATCTGGGTTGGGAAATTCGCCTTTATGCCGGCAACCAACTGCTGGGCAGCGCGGGCAACGCGGATTTCAACCCCTCGGATGACAGTTTTGTTGACGTCACAGTTACTCTGGATGCGACTGATCTTGCCGCCTTCAGCGCGAACTTCGGCGAAGCATTGAGGATTGAACTGTTCGATGCAGTTGTAGCGGGTGAAAACAACGCACAGTTTGACGACGTGCGCCTGACCTATGTCGAGGCGGACACCTACCCCGACGGCGGTGGCGGCAACCCCGGCACAGGTACAGAACGCGCTTTGCTGACGGCAGGGGTTCCGATCGATGTGCCGGACCTCACGTTGACCGGAGATTTCACAATTCAGGCGTGGATTTATAATACGCCAGGTACCGAAATCTCGAATGCGGACGGTCTGGTCGTAGGGCCAAACAATGACCTGAACTTCTTTCAAGGGCAGTTCAGACTCTTCGACAGTACAGCGACTGAAAATGACATCGTCATTTCCAATCAGGTCGAAGCGCCAGGTCAGTGGACCCACTATTCTGTAACGCGTGAGGATGGTGTCACCAGAATCTATGTAGACGGCCAGTTGAACGCGACCTCTACAACCAACTGGACCAACGATTTCACGATCGACAAAATCGCAGGTTCAGTTTTCGGTGAAGCGAACGGAACCGGTCTGACTGGTCAGCTTGATGAGCTGCAAATCTGGGATGTGGCCCGCACACAGACACAGATCGCCGACGATATGGACGGCGGCGTTGATCCGGCCAGCGCGAACCTGTTGCGGTACTACAATTTTAATGGCGATGCGAACGAGGTTGCCGATGAAACGGGCAACAGTGCTAGCGTGCCGCTGCCATCCGGGACCAACTATGTTACTTCGACCGCCCCGATTGACGGAGCCGGAGGCGGCACCGGAGCGGGTGAGTTCATCGACTCTCAGGTGGTCAGCGGACTTTTCCTGCCGACCGATCTGGCCTTCCTGCCTGATGGCCGGATGCTTGTAATTGAAAAAGGCGGTCTGATTAAAATTGTTGATGACCCCACACAGCCCGGCGGGACAATCGAGACCTATCTCGACCTGACAAGTCAGACGCTCAACAATGAAGAACGTGGGTTATTGGCTGTCGAAGTCGATCCCGAGTTCGAGACGAACGGCTACGTGTATTTCTACTACACTATGCTTGAGGATGGTGAAGGCAAAACTACTGTCTCGCGTTTCCAGCATATTGAAAATGGTGGCGGAGCAAGCAGCCGCGGTGACCTGTCCACTGAAACCATTATGTGGCAGGAGAACGACGTTACCAGTTCCTGCTGCCACCAGGGCGGAGGGTTGTCATTCGGGTATGAACCAATTGACGAAAACGACCCAAGCCCCTGGAAGATGTATATTGTCACCAGCGATGAGTTCACACCTGCGAATTCTCAGGACCTGACGCATCCGGACGGCAAGGTACATCGGGTCAACAAAACCGATGGCTCGATCCCAACAGACAACCCATATTACGATCCGATTGCGGCGGCGGCTTATACGCCGGAAATCGATGCAAGCTCGGCCATTTCGACGTCCGCTGAGAACCTAGCAATCGACTCGGAGGGCGTATTGACCACGATTCACTCGCATGGTCTGCGCAACGGCTGGCGCAGCAGCTACGATCAGGAGTCCAATACCCTGTTCATCGGTGAAGTCGGCGGCAACAACAACAATACTTCGGATGAGGATATCCACATCGCTATGGCCGGCGCCGATTATGCCTGGGGTCCGAATGATTATCCTGGTTTCGACGGCGAAGGGTTCCTGCCCGACGCGAATGATCCGGGCAACCCGATCCATTCCTACCCGCACCTGAACGGCCCCGGCCAGGGTGATGGCACACAAAACGGTGGTGCGTCTGTTACTGGCGGTGTCGTTTATCGGGGGGACGAGTTCCCGGACGAATACGTTGGTGCATATTTCTATGGCGATTGGGTCCGGAACTGGATCCGCTATTTGGAAATCGACTATTCCGGTGAACGACCGGTTCTGGTCGAAGATCATTTCTTCAAGAACGCCACCGGCCAGGTACTTGCCTTCGAAGAAGGCCCGGACGGAGCGTTGTACTATATCACTACTTTCCAGACCGGGAACGTGTTCACTTTCGAAGGCACCGTCAATCGCATCAGTTTTGAAGGCGGCAACGGCGCGCCGGAAGGTACCGGGATCGTTCTGGATCCCGGCGAAGACAGCAACCCAACGGCTCCCTATGAGGTGACCTTCGAAGCCGACGTCACTGACCCGGATGGCGATGCCCTTTCCTACTTGTGGTCTTTCGGTGACGGGGATGACCTTGACGGCGATGGTATCGGCGATACCGCGATCTCGACCGAACAGAACCCGACCTACACATACAACGAATTGGGTCAGTATGTCGTCGAACTGGTCGTAACTGACGCGCAAGGGGCGGCAACTGTATTTGACTCGCGGGTTATTACGGTCGGTAACGCGCCTACACCTGAGATTCAGTTGCCACTTGATGGCGGAACCTACCGCGCGGGACAGACCATTACATTGGAAGGTCTGGCAAATGACATCGAGGACGGCTTGATCGACAGCAATGATCAACTGATCTGGTCCACAACCTATCAGCTTGGTGACATCCAACGGCCCGGACCAATTGACGGGACAGCAGATCAGGTTGGCGGGGTCAGCTTCGTCACCCCGGACTCGGGCAACCTTGAAAGCTTCCTGAACGGGATCACCGTGTTCCTGACGGCGACCGACAACGATGGCCTTTCAACGACGACGCAGGTAAGCCTTACTCCTGAAACCGCCGAACTTTCCTTTGACGCGCCGGTTCAAAATTACACTTTCTTGTTCGACACGCGTCCGGAAGTGGGCGATTTCACTTTCGACTCGGTTATCAACTTCAATCACACAGTTGAAGCGCAAGAGACTTACACTTCAGGTGGGTTTGAATTCACGTTCATTGGATGGGAGGACGGCGAGACCAGCCGCATCCGCTCAATTACCACACCAGAGGCAGGACAGAGTTTCCGACCGCTTTACGAAGTGACGGGTACGGTCGGTCAGGCATTGGCCCTGAACGGAACAGACCATGTAGACATTCCGCAGCTCGTACTCGGCGAAAGCGGTGCGGACTTCACCATTGAAACATGGGTCAAGTTCACAGACCCGACGATCAATAATATCGATGGTCTGGCGGGTTCAGGCAGTTTCGGCCAGCCTGGCGCAAACGATATCAACTTTTTCAACGGTCAAATCCGCATTTATTCCAACGACTGGCCCGATGGCAACGATCCGATTGTCGCCAATTCAACAAGCCAACCAGATGTTTGGACACACTATGCCATCGTTCGTGAAGGCGGTGAACTGAAGATTTATATCAACGGTGTACTAGACCAGACGGTTGCGACTACCTGGACTGGCCCGTTCACAATCGACCACATTGGCGGCACGGTTCAAGCTGGCGGCTTGCAAGGCGAAATGGACGAATGGCGCGCCTGGAGTGTGGCGCGGACAGAAGCGGAAATTCTGGCTAACAAAGATGACCCGTTGTCCGGACCGCAAACCGGTCTTGAACGTTACTATGCGTTCGATGGAGATCTTAGCGATACCACGGGCAATTCGTCCCCAGCCACTCTTCCTGCTGCTGGCTCTCTGGTAACTTCTACGGCACCGATTGGCTCCGGGATAGACCCGGACGAGACCAATCTGTCGATAATCGACGCAGACGTAGACGAAGGCGACAATGGCACAACCGAGCTGGTGTTTACGGTTCTGCGTCAGGGTGATCTGAGTGGCGAAAGTACGGCGCAATACGATACTGGCGACGCGACAGCAATTGCTGGCTCTGACTATGAGGCCGCAACTGGTACGGTAACCTTTGCCGCAGGTGAAACACAAAAAGAAGTCCGGATCACGGTCTCATCCGATACGGTTTTCGAACCAAACGAGACGTTGTCAGTCACACTGTCAAACCCGACTGGCGTAGTTCTAAACCGGGCTATTGCCACCGGAACAATTCTGAATGACGACGCCAACCCCGGCACCACAAGTGTTGTTTACGAATTGGACAATGGTGAAAACGGGTTCAACGGGGATTTCGACGGCAGTTTGGGCGCACCGCAGATCATTGGAGCAACACCGCTTGGTTCTCTCACCAACGGTGGGCTCGAAGTAGTGGCTACTTTCGATGATCTCGATGGCAATCAGGGGATCATGTCGGCGGACGCATCGTTCTTTGGAACAGGCGGGCACATCAACTTGCGCTCGCTAGGAGATGACCTGGAACTCCGTGCGCAGAATGGATCTGACACCACCGGGGAGAGCTTCACAATTCTTGCCGAGGATATCCTGACCGCTGGTCAACCAACGCATATTCTAGTGTCTTTCGGTGAGGATGGCCTGACGCTATATGTCAACGGCGTCGATGTAGGCAGCGATCCAAGTACAGTTTCGCCCTCGGGGAATACCGAACAGCTTGTGCTCGGCGGCAACAACTTTGCCAGTACTCCCGGTGATACCGATAATCTAAGAGAACCCTTTAACGGTACCATCGAACGTTTTGCTCTCTACGACGGACAACCGGATGATGCCGATGCTCAGGCTCTCTCTGATGCGGCGCTCAACCCGATTGTCACAGTGGCCAATGACGACCTTGCAACCACAAACGAGGATACACCGATCAGTGTCGACGTTGTAGCCAACGAAACTGCTGACAATGCCGGTGCAATCACATTGGTATCGGCAAGCGACGGAGCAAACGGAACAACGTCCATTGTGGACGGAGAGGTCGTCTACACGCCAAATGCTGACTTCAATGGCGCGGACAGCTTCACTTATGTGATTTCAACTCCGGAGGGCGGAGAAGCAACCGCGACGGTAAACATCACAATTGATCCTGTAAACGACAATCCGATTGCGGTCGGCGATGGTGCAACTGTCATTTCAACAGCCGCAGAAACTCCGATTGATGTACTGGCCAACGACAGTGACGTGGATGGCGACAGCCTTATCGTCACGGGTGTTACCAATGGCACCAATGGTGGCATCGTGACGCTAGTGGACGGAACGATTGTCTATAACCCGAATGGATTGGGCGTGGGCGCGACCGATACGTTCCAGTACACGATCGACGATCAGAACGGTGGCGTACCACAGATGGCAACTGTCACGGTGACGGTTCTCGCCGAACCCAATGCTGATCCGGTTGCGGTCGCAGACGACGTCGTGACCTCTGAAGACACCCCGCTGAACTTCCAGCCTGGCGCAAACGACACAGATGCCAACGGAGACACTGTGGTTGCCTCGTCGATCTTCTCGCAACCGACCAATGGTACTGCGGTTGTGGAGGCAGACGGCACCGTTACCTACACGCCAAACGTTAATTTCAATGGCATCGACAGTTTTGAGGTAACGGTCACCGATAGCCTCGGCGGGTTTGACACCGAAGTCGTGAATGTGACGATCAATCCCGAAAACGATCCTCCCCAAGCCAATGACGATGCGGCAACCACTTCCGAGGGCAACGCAGTGGCCATCGACGTTCTGGCCAACGATGGTGACGTGGATGGTGACTTGTTGGTAGTCCAGTCCGTCGGCAGTGCAAGCAACGGCACTGTTGTGGATAATGGAAACGGTACGGTCACCTACACACCGAACACCGGCTTTGCCGGCGAAGATACGTTCGAGTACACTGTGTTCGACGGTACCACGACATCCACAGCAGAGGTCACAGTGACTGTGAACTCATTCCCTGTACCCATTGTAGACGAAGCAGCTCAGGTATTGTTCGATGGCACCAACGAGTCTGTCATCGAGCTGCCCCATGATCCGATCTATGCGTTTAGTGAGGGAACGATTTCGTTCGCCTTCAACGCAGCTGACACGAGTGGTGCTCAGGGCTTGTTCGCCAAAGATGCTTCTGGTTTCGCGGGAGGTGGCAACCACTTCGCCGTTTACCTCAACGGCCCGGAGTTGAACATTCGTTATCAGGACGAAGAAGCGTCAGAAACGCTTACCATTCCCGGGATCGTGGCCGGTCAAACCTATGATCTGGCAATGACCTTTGGGCCTGAAGGTGGTCGTGTTTACCTAAACGGGACGCTTGTAGCGAGCGTAGCGTTAGTTATGGACTGGACTAACAATGTAGAGTTCATCCAATGGGGTGGTCGTGGTTGGGCTAGTGATAGCGGGGCGGCAGGTTTTGACGCTCCGTTCGAGGGCAACATTGCAGACCGTAAGGTGTTTAACGTTGCCCTGAACGACGAACAGGTCGCCGAACTGTACAATGCGGGGTCGAGTAACAACGCGCCCATAGCCGTGGACGACGTCCTAGTCGTGGACGAGGACGGTTCAGCCAGTATCGCGCCAGGCACCAATGATACGGACTTGGATGGCGATCTGGTCACAGCGACCGGAATTGCCAGTGGTGCCGAAAATGGTCTGGCCGAGGTGAACCCGGATGGAACGGTGACTTACACACCAAATCTGGACTTTTTTGGTGAGGACAGCTTCGACATCATTGTGTCGGACGGCAATGGCGGGACAGCACAGTCTTCGGTCGATGTTACGGTGAACCCTGTGGATGACGATCCGGTCGCATCTGACGACGACGCGGCAACGCAGCAGAACGAAGCCGTGGTCATCGCCGTTCAGGACAACGACATCGATGTTGATGGAGATGCCCTGACGGTAACACTGGATCCCACCAGTGAACCTTCAAATGGTGTGGCATCAGTGAACGCAGACGGGACTATCACGTATACTCCGAATACCGGCTTTATTGGATTGGACAGCTTTGACTATGTCCTGTCTGACGGCGATGGAGCAACGTCGACCGCTACGGTAACGGTAAATGTCACTGAAGAAGCGCCCGACCCTGTGCCGTTCTTCGCGCGCCCCGGCGTAACAAGCTTCGATGGCCCGACAAGCGCGGTGGAAAACGTAGCACATGGCCCAGAGTTTGAGGTTCCAGAAGGAACTATCGCTTTCTCGTTCGTAGATAGCGATCCCAACGTGCGTCAGGGTCTGGTGGTAAAGGATGCCTCCGGATTCACCGGGGGCGGCAACCACCTTGCGGCTTACGTTGATGACGGCGATCTGATTGTTCGTTTCCAGGACGACGCAAACAGTGAGGAGTTCGTCTTCAACAACCTCGTGGCTGAACAGGAGTACGAGGTGGCTCTTGTGTTCGGTAACGGTGTCGAACTCTGGGTTGACGGTGTTCTGATCGACTCGAATTCGGGCTTCACGACGGACTGGACGCTAAACCAACAGGTCATGCAGATCGGCGGTCTCGGCTGGGCCAGCGCGAGCGGCGACGACGCCTTCACAAACCCGTTCTCTGGCGAAATAGCAGACCTCGAAATCTACAGCGAACGCTTG
The DNA here is from genome assembly GCF_056536985.1 of Ruegeria sp. CH8. Lineage (NCBI taxonomy): Bacteria > Pseudomonadati > Pseudomonadota > Alphaproteobacteria > Rhodobacterales > Roseobacteraceae > Ruegeria > Ruegeria sp. CH8. The sequence continues at coordinate 24,034 of NZ_JBQFQR010000009.1, forward strand.
GACGAAGACCGCATAATAAGTTTGGCAAACCAGTCTTCTTTTGATCCGATAGCCTGATTTTCGACCTTTACAAGGTTATACTGATGGACGCGAAGCTAAGATGAAACTTAGCTTCGCTTCAAATTTAGGCTAACAGGGGCGTCTACACCTTCAGAGCCAGTGGCACCTATTTTGGCTCCAGTCTTCGGTAACGGGGCCGGCGCAAGCAAGCTGTTTTCGCAGAATAGTTGATCCGCCAAAGCGGTGTAGTATTTCCTTGTTAGTGTCCGTCCTGCTTTCTGTTACGACCTACTGATGGATCCTTCGGGTAAATGCTTCGGTCTCAGTCGCCCGGGAAACGGGGCTTAGACGTGATAGACGTCGATCACGTGGTGGATGTGATCGTTTTGCAGATCCACTTTCTTATCGGTGATCAACGGTTTCGGTCGACTGCTGTCGATCGTGTAGAACGACGTACCCCGTTGGGTACTGGAACAGACCCCTAGAACAGTCGAGTTCGGCTCCTTCTGCCCCGTCTTTCTATCCTCAACTGTATGGCGCTTTCGCCATTTGGCTACGGTCTTCACATTGATGCCAAGCTCGCGGCTCAATTCCGCGTTCGAAGCTTGCGATCGCTGTATGGTTGCTCGGATGGTGTGCGTTGTCGTGGCGCAGCCTTGACGTATCTGTCCCATAAGGCATCCTTTCATTCCATCAAATGGATCGCACCATCAGACCGTGGGATCAAATTCCTAAGGAAACGCCCCGCGATGAACGAAGTTTTTTATTACGACGCACAGCGACAAAGAGTGCTTTTAGCGTCACTAAGAAAAATTTTGATCTTTCCTTGGCTATTCTGTTTTATAGCCAAACCGTCAACCACAGGAGAATCCGCATGCCAGTCCCGACCGAGCGTGCCAAGGCCAAGTCAAAGGGCAAACCAACCGAGTTGGGGCAGGCCATCCGGCGACGGCGTAAAGCTATGGGGTTGACGCTTGATCAGGTGGCGAAGTCCTCAGACCTGACGACTGGTTTCCTGTCACAGGTGGAAAGAGGGCTCAGCTCGCCGTCTCTAACGTCACTGATGGCGATTGCAGCAGCATTGCAAACCAGCATCGAACAGTTGCTGAGTGTGCCCAAAGTCTTTTCGGAATATGTGCCGAAGGACAAACGACAAACTTATTCCCTTGGAACACGCGGGCGTTTTTACGAAAAACTGGGGCCTGGATTCTCGGGCGCCTTGTTTCACCCACAGGTCGTTCACCGCCCAGCGGGTCACGTTTCCGAGAAAATGTGCCATGATGGCGAGGCGTTCTGTTACTTGCTTTCAGGTCAGTTGGAATATCATCTGGGGGACCAGATTTTCATCATGTCCCCAGGGGATGTCGTGCACCACGACACCTCAACACGGCACTATTCTGTCGTACTTGGAGAGGCCGAGGCGGTAGAACTGTGGGTCACAACTTCACCCATTAAGGACACAGGGTCCTCGTGACGAACTGAAACTGGTTAAAAGATAATTTGGAATTCCTGACTGGTAAAATCTTTTTACTATTCACTAAAAAAATCTTTAGTAATTTTAAGAATCACTTATTGTCTCTTGCAAGGTTGAATCAGAACTATTGCGGGAGGATGAAGAGAATGAAGCTGAAGACGGTACTGGGATTGACCGTTGCTGCAACCCTGGCGATGCCAGTCGTGGCGCAGGAACGAGGCGGCACGCTGAACTTTGCCCGCTATGATGGTTCACGACTGATCGACCCAATTTATGCAGACCGCAATCCGGATATCTGGATGGTCGGCAGCTTGTTCGACACGTTGCTGCGTGGCAGCGCCGACGGGAACTCGGTCGAGCCTGGACTGGCCGAAAGCTATTCTGTTTCCGACGATGGCAAGACTGTCACTCTGACCCTGCGCGAAGGCGTACTGTTTGCTGATGGATCACCCCTGACCGGCGAAGACGTTGTTTTCTCGCTGGATCGCGCGCGTAACCCGGACCTCAGCCCTTGGGGGGGGTTGCTGGGCTCAATTGAATCGGTCTCAGCAGATGGTAACATAGTCACCCTTTCGCTGAACGCTCCGGACCCAACGATCCTGTCGATGCTGGCCACGTTCAACACGGCCATTGTGTCCAAAGCAGCATTTGATTCTGCGGCTGGTGATACCGATCAGGACAAATCCGCAGCGATTTTTGCCGCAACAACGGCCGGGGTTGGCTCTGGGCCGTTCTATTTGTGCGGGTTCGAACAAGGCGCTTCGATGGATTTCTGTGCCAACGAACATTACTGGCGATTGGGCGCGGATGGCAAAGCGCTACCCTATCTTGACGGAGTGCATTTCGAGATCGTGCCGGACGACGCTACCCGTATTCTTCGCTTGCAGGCAGGAGAAGTCGATGCTGCCGAGTTTATCCCCTTCAGCCGTGTAGCTGAGTTGGAGGCCGATCCGAACATCAACATGCAGCTCTATCCGTCGACCCGGATCATATATTCGCCTATCAACACGCGCGAAACCCGTGCCGATGGTTCTCCGAACCCAATGGCTGATCCGCGTGTACGGCAGGCGTTAAACTATGCCACTAACAAAGACGCGCTGATCGGTGTGGTTCTGCACGGCGCGGGTCAACCCATGAGTTCGCCTCTGATGGCAAAGGCGACGCAATATGCTGCCGACCTGAACCCACTTTATGCGTATAACCTCGACAAAGCCAAGGCCCTGATCACTGAGGCTGGCGTGCAACCCGGGACTGAGGTGACGTTGACCACATTGGCCGGATCGGCGGATGACGCGACGATCTTTGCGGCTCTGCAGCAGATGTGGGGTGAGCTTGGCCTCAGCCTGGTTGTCGAACAGGTCGACAACGCCACGCGCGGTGCAAAGAACCGTTCGGGTGAGTTCGACATTCACACTTACGGTTGGGTGAATGATGTGAACGACCCAAGCCAGGTTGTCGGCTGGCTGGGCTACACGCCAACTGCCAAAGCTGTTGGCACCGGCTGGGAAAACTCAGAATTCAACGAGTTGTTCGAAAAAGCAGCAAGCGAGATGGATCCCGAAGCGCGCAAGGCGCAGTTTGCCCGGATGCAGGAGATCTATGCAGAGGCAGCCCCGTTGCTGTTCATGTACGAAACTCCGTTTGCAGTGGCCCTGGGAAAAGCCGTTGATGGATATGTCCAGACTCCGCTGGGCAACAATATCTTCGACGAAGCGACCGTAAGTCGTTAATCTCTGACCCCCTCGTCCCGTCGCCCTCGGGCGGCGGGGAGTTTTTTGCGGAGCCAGCGTTTGTCCAGCCTGTCCTATATCTTCAAACGTCTCCTTTTGATGATCCCGACCTTTTTTCTGGTCATGGTGATCATCTTTCTGTTGGTGCGTATGCTGCCCGGTGATCCTGCAATTGCCATGGCGGGCGATCGCGCCTCGGACGCTGATATTCAAGCCATTCGCGAACGGCTTGGTTTGACACAGCCAATGTTCGTGCAGTTTTGGCTATTCCTCACGAATACGCTGCAAGGCGATCTGGGGCGATCGATCCTGATGCGCACCGATGTCACTACGGTCATCGCCGATCGCTTGCCGATTACCGTGTTCCTGACGATCTATTCGGTGGTTTTGTCTTTGCTGATAGCAGGACCTCTGGCCTTTGTCGCAGCGCTGAACCGAGGCCGCTGGCCTGACGCCGTTATCCGCACTGTTTTCCAGATCGGTCTGTCGATGCCGGTTTTCTATATCGGATTGGTTTTGCTGACCTTCCTCGCCGCTCAGCTCCGTCTGTTCCCAGTGGGCGGCTATGGCGACACTTTTGGCGAGCGTCTTTATCACCTGTTTCTGCCGTCAGTGACGGTGGCGCTTTACACGTCGGCCATCATCATGAGGAACCTACGCAGCGCAATCATCGAGGTTCTGGACGCCGAGTACGTTCAATTCGCCCGCGCCAAAGGATTGCCCGCGCGGCTGATATTGGGACGGCATGTGCTGCGGAACGCTTTGATTTCGACCGTGACGCTACTGGGCCTGTCCATCGGCAACCTGATGAGCGGTACTTTGGTCACCGAAACGGTGTTTGCGGTTCCGGGCATGGGACGGCTGATGCTCGAAGCCATCTTTGCTCGTGATTATCCTCTGATCCAGGGGCTGACCCTGACCTTTGCGCTGCTGGTGTCGCTGGTCTTTCTGATGACGGACCTGTTCCAAAGCCGCCTTGACCCAAGGATGCGCCTGCAATGAGTGATGCAAACTTCACACCCACACAGCCCACATTCCTGCAAAGGGCTCTGCGCAAACCGGGGTTTGTGGCCGGGTTGATCATCATCGGGTTTTCGGTCCTTCTGGCGATCTTTCCGGGGTTTTTCGCGCCTTATGATCCGAACGAGATCGACTACCTCGCAGTCCGCCAGCCGCCCTCATGGGTGCATCCGTTCGGCACGGATTTGTTGGGGCGGGACAGCTTGTCCCGTGTGATCTGGGCCTATCAGGTGAACATGCAGATGGCTGTTTTCGGCACCGTCTTTGCACTAGTGATCGGCGTCATTGTTGGAGCTCTGGTCGGGTACTATCGGGGCATCGCTGACCTGATCTTTGGCCGGATCGTGGATGCGGTGATCACCTTCCCCTTCCTTGTTCTGGTGATCGCAGTTGTTGCGGTGTTGGGTCCGGGGTTGGTCAACATGTATATCGCAATTTCGGTGGTCTATTGGGTGTATTACGCGCGACTTATGCGGGCCGAGGTGATTGCGCAGATGGGCAACGACTATGCCGCAGCCGGTGTCGTGATGGGTTATTCCGACAAGCGTATCATCTTCCGCCACCTGCTACCCAACGCGATAACACCTGTCATCGTCTATTGGATGACCGACATGGCGCTGGTAATCCTGCTGGGATCCTCGCTGGGTTATCTGGGGCTTGGCGCACAACCTCCGCAGGCGGAATGGGGCGTTCTGATCGCCGAGGGACGCAACTTCATCTCAACGGCGTGGTGGCTGAGCCTGATGCCGGGCATCGCCATCGTTCTGACCGGGCTGGGCTTTTCCTTGCTGGGTGACGGGTTGGCCGACTTGCTGAGACCGCGAGGGTAACGGATGGAACACAACACACCGATACTCGAGGTTGATGGGCTTAACACCACCTTCCACCGCGGCGGGCAACCATTGCCAGCCCTGCGCGATGTCAGCTTTTCGGTCGCTCGGGGCGAGGTTCTGGGTCTGGTCGGCGAAAGCGGATCGGGTAAAAGCGTGACCTTGCGCTCTATCATCGGGCTGGCACGGCGATACGGCGATGTTACCGGTGAAGTACGTTGGCAGGGGCAAAACTTGATCCAGATGCCCGACCGCGCCTTGCGGCAGATCCAAGGGCGCGAAATCGCAATGATCTTTCAGGAGCCGATGACCTCGCTCAACCCGCTGCTTACGGTCGGTCTTCAGCTTGAAGAAACCCTGCGCGCGCATACCGACCTATCCCAATCCGCCCGCCGGGATCGCGCCATAGAGATGCTGGATCTGGTCGGTATCCCCTCGGCCGCGCAACGGTTGAAGGACTATCCGCACCAGTTCTCGGGTGGGATGCGGCAACGCGTAATGATCGCCATTGCGCTGGCGGCAAATCCCAAGCTGCTGCTGGCGGATGAACCGACAACGGCCTTGGACGTAACCATCCAGGCACAAATCCTCGATCTGATCCTGCGGCTGGCGCAGGACATGGATATGGGCGTTGTCCTGGTGACCCATGACCTCGGTGTCGTCGCGCAGACTTGTGACACCGTGGCCGTGATGTATGCCGGGCGGATTGTCGAACAGGGATCGGTGCGCGATGTGCTAAAAGACCCGCGCCATCCCTACACAGTTGGACTGATGCGATCTGTCCCCGAAAACCTGCCGCCTCGAACGCCGCTTTACTCGGTGCCGGGCGTCCCACCCAGCCTGGATGCGCTGCCGCAAGGATGCGCCTTCGCGCCCCGCTGCGCTGCCTGTGTTTCGGCCTGCACGCAGGACCGGCCATCTCTCAGCATTGCCGCCGAAGGAAGGCAAGTGGCCTGTTTCAATCCGATCACGAACTCACAGGGGAATGCCGCATGACGATCCCGGTGCTTCAGATCCGAGACCTCCGCCTGCGCTTCCCGTTGGGTCGTAGTATGGCTGACGTTGCCATGGGTCGCCCCGGTCGTGTCGTCAACGCGCTGAACGGTGTCAGCCTTGATCTCAACCGCGGTGAAACACTCGGGGTCGTCGGAGAATCCGGCTGTGGCAAGTCCACGTTGGCGCGCTGTATCGTACGCCTCCACAAGCCCAGCGAGGGCGAAGTTCGTTTCGACGGGCAGGACATCTTTAGCGCCGATCAGCGTTCGGATCGCAGCTATAACCGGCGCGTCCAGATGATGTTTCAGGATCCGTATTCCTCACTCAATCCACGTATGACAACAGGCCAGATATTGGCCGAAGCTCTGCGGGTTCATGAGATGCGCCCGGACCACGAGGTCCCTGCCCGCGTGTCCGAGTTACTGGAACTGGTGCGCCTGCCGCAGGACGCCCAACATAAGCTGCCACACGAGTTTTCGGGTGGCCAGCGCCAGCGGATCGCAATCGCAAGAGCCTTGGCTGTTGAACCAGAAGTGCTGGTCGCGGACGAACTTGTCTCGGCTCTCGATGTCTCAGTTCAGGCTCAGGTCGTGAACTTGCTGCTGGAATTGCAGCAAGAGCTTGATCTGACGATCTTGTTTGTCGCCCACGATTTGCGCCTGGTACGGCATGTGTCCAACCGGGTGGCTGTGATCTATCTAGGTCGGATCGTCGAGATCGGAGACAGCGAAACTCTGTTTTCGGACCCTTCACACCCCTACAGTCAGGCGCTTTTGTCGGCGGCCCCCTCTTTGGACCCGGACGACCGCGGCAAGGCAACCAAGCTTGAAGGCGAGCTGCCCTCGCCGTTGAACATGCCCTCGGGCTGCCCGTTCCATGTTCGCTGTCGCCACGCCAGCGAGATTTGCAAACAACAGGTTCCATCCTTGCTGCCCTTCGAGGGACGCGGGGAAGTGGCCTGCCATTACGTTGAAGAGATCAATGCCCATGCTTGATGCCCCCGAGACCTCTCGTGGCCCCGTTATTGCCGCCCTCCGGGCCGAGTTGCAGGCGCAAGGTTTGGATGCCTTCATCCTGCCTCGGTATGACGCGCATCAAGCGGAGTATGTGGCACCGCATGATGAGCGACTGGCTTATGTCACGGGTTTCACCGGCACGGCAGGCATGGCAATCGTGACTATGGACACGGTCGCTGTTTTTGTGGACGGGCGCTATGTGGTACAGGCAGCGAACCAGTGCCCGACATCGCTGTTCACGCACCAACACCTGTTCGACAACCCGCCCGAGTTTTGGTTAGCCGAGCATTCCCAGACCGGCTGGCGCGTTGGCTTTGATGCGATGCACCTTCCGCCTGTATTCCTGGACCGGTTCGCCGAGGCGTTGCCGGATGCCGAGCTTGTCCCGGTCAAAACCAATCCCGTTGATGCCGTATGGCCTGATCAGCCCCGTGCTCCGCTGGGTCAGATAGACCCTTTCCCCGTTCAACTGTCGGGCAAGTCGGCCCAAAACAAGATCAGTGATCTGGTTCAGCAAATGCGTGACCTCGGAGCCAAGTTTTTGGTTGAAACGCAGCCAGACAACATCGCCTGGCTTTTGAATGTTCGTGGCGCAGATGTGGCATACAATACCGTCCCTCAGTCTTTCCTGCTGCTGGATGATGAAGGACAAGTCCAATGGTTCGTTGCGCAGGAAAAGTTAAATGCCAACGTCGCCGACCATCTACCGGACAATGTTCAAACCTGCGCGCCCGGCGCCTTTCTTCCAACCGTCGGAGCCAGAGTTACCGCAGGCCAGGGCGTTTTGTTCGACCCAGCATTCTCTCCCGCTGCGGTTCGGCTTGTGCTAGAGCAGGAAAAGGCAAGGAAGATGCCTTCGCCCAGCCTCCTGACTGCAGCCAAAGCGATTAAAAACCAAACCGAGCTCGAAGGCATGCGCGCTTGCCACATCGCAGACGGCGTAGCCTGGACCGAGTTCTGCGCTTGGTTGGCGACCGAAGTACCCCAACGCGCCAGAAAGGGCGAGCCTGTGACCGAACGTGAGGCCGAGCACGCCATTCTAAGATTCCGACAAGCGCAGCCCAGTTTTGTTGAAGAAAGCTTTAACTCGATCTCTGCCGCGTCCGGCAACGCTGCGATGTGCCATTACGCGACACAAGAGGACAACACGGTTCCGCTTTTGGAAAATGGCACCTATCTCTTGGATTCCGGCGGCCAGTACGAAACAGGCACCACCGATGCCACGCGCAGCTTCGCCTTTGGCCCCACCCGGCCACATGGCTATAACCGCGCCTACACCGCAGTTTTCAAAGCCTTCCACGCCATCGCGACCCTGCGCTTTCCCGCTGGAACGCAGGGCCACCACATAGACGCAATCTGCCGCCGGCCTTTATGGGACCTCGGCCTGGACTATGACCATGGTACGGGCCACGGGGTGGGGCACAGACTTTCCGTACACGAGTACCCGCAACGTATCGGAAAGCCCTACAACCCGGTGGACCTCGCCCCCGGTATGATCCTGTCGATCGAACCGGGATATTACGTGACTGATCAGTTCGGTATCCGGATCGAAAACCTGTTCGAGATCGTAGAGGCCGATGACGGGTTCATGGCGTTTTCGAACCTGACATGGTGTCCTGTTCAAACCACCATGCTGCAGACACAGCTTTTGACTGAGGCTGAGATAGATTGGTTAAACACCTATCATGCAATTTTGATTGAGCGTCTTGGCCCATTGTTGTCTGCCTCTGCATCGGCTTGGCTCAAGACCGCCTGTGCGCCTTTGCCTCTGTAGAAATGCGGTTCTGTGGATCTTTCGAAGACTTTTGACAAGGAGGTCGCCGTGTTAATGGTGTTTCGGATTGCAAGTGATATCCCGCCTTTGAAGCGGTCCGCCGTTATGGTTAAGAAAACCGGAGGGTCCACAGGATCTGAAGATGTAGACGCCCCGTTGGCCTCGATGTCCCATGGTGGGTAGGGGGAAGAAAATCAGATACAGAGTGCCCGACGCAATCCGTCGCAGTCCCAACGAACGGCCAGTATTCGTCGACAGCGCAACATACCATCGTCAGCAAACTCACCCGCCGCGCACCAAAGCGCATTCTGGGACTATCGGACTAACGGCAACTAAGGAGGCCCCCCCGCGAGGGGCATTCTAATTTCGGCGAAATGCAGTTGGCGCGCGTCAAGATGATCTCAGCCTTCGCCAAGACAATCCAAAAATTACTTTGCTTTCCCTTCGCGTGCTTTCGCTTGTTCACTTGGTGTAGGTGTGTGGTTGAAGCGATAGGCCGTTAGGCACGCATGTTCTCCGCCCAGCTCGGCAATACGGACACGTTGGTCCGCAAAGCATAGCGCATCGACGACTTCAGGCTCGCAAATCTCACGCAACCGGCGTTCGCCTTCGGCCAAAGCGGCAATTGTGTCCGGTTGGTTCGGGTGAGTGATCGCGAGATTCTGCAGCTCGTTTGGATCCGCTTCAAGGTCGAAAAGCTGAGGTTCGTGCCCAACGTAGTGCACATACTTCCATCGTTGCCAACGCACCATGAACGTTCCGGTCGTTGAGCCTCCATCGTGGTATTCGCTCAGGATAGTGCGCTCGGGGTCGTCCTCAGCACTTGCCAGTTCGCGCAAAGAAATCCCGGACAGAGCGCGGCTGACTGCATCATGATCGACCCATGTCACATCTACTGCTGTGGCTGCCAGATCGACCAGCGAAGCTCCGGTGGTCACCCGGCGACCCGCAGGCACCTCGGGCCCGGCCACGATCATTGGCACGCCAGCAGATTGCTCGCACATCACCTGCTTGGTCCAAAACCCCTGGTCGCCCATCATGTCACCATGGTCCGAGACATATACAACCACTGTGTTTTCTGCCTGACCACTGGTTTCCAGAGCCGTCAGGATGCGGCCCACGCAATTGTCCATAAAACTTGTCAGCCCATAGTATGCCGTTTTCGCCTCTCGCATTTTCTGTTCGTCGAAATAGCGATCGTAGTCGAAAAACCCGGCCACGTTCTTAAGTTCGCTGTGTTCCGGACGGAACTGTTCTTCGTAGCCTATGGGCAGGTCGATTCCTGCTGGATCATACATGTTGTAGTAGTCTTCCGGGCAGGTCAGCGGATAGTGAGGGCTGACGAGCGAGACAAAGGCTGCCCAAGGGCGATCTGATCTGGCCTTGTTGCGTAACCAGGCCTCGGCCGCATCGGTGATATCCAGATCGTAGTCTGTATATGTACTCGACCCCACCCCTACATCCGCAGCCAATTCGGCGGCGGCATCGTACAGCGGAGGTGTTTCGCGCAATAACCCGACGGGCCACCCAATGCCGCCTACCACATGCATTGGCAAAATCTCTTCTGTAAACCCGTTATCATCGTTCTCTGAGCGGAAATGCAGTTTGCCGATCGAAACGGTCTCTACTCCGCTGTCGCGCAAATGCCGCATCCAACTGCGGGTTCGACCATCATACGGTGAGGCGCTGTCCCAATGGCGGATTTTGTGAACATGATCGCCGGTTGCAATCGCGGCTCGAGTAGGAACGCACATGGGGGATGGCGTGTAGGCATTGACAAAGTGTGCTCCACTCGCGGCCTATGCATCCAGGTTCGGTGTCTTAACGATAGTATGCCCAGCACAGCCCATCGTATCCTTTCGATGCTCGTCAGATATGATGATCAACAGATTGGATCCGGTATGGCGTTTCAAATCAATTGGTTCCTATTTCCGACTACTTTAGCGCATGCTGTATCGACGAACATGCAAGCTCAACAATTGCTCAATCTCTTTATCCGGTCAATTCAGCCCGTTTCAGCCGTTCACTCACCGCGCAGGCGTCGCAGTGCGGCCCGCCGCTCCTGAAATTCGCTGCAACTGTGCGATCTGGACGGGTGAAAGTTTGCACATTGATACCACAGGGTCGGTCGGAAGTGCAGGGTGGATTCCATTGGTTGTAGTTCTCAGGTAATACGTACTGATGGATATTGTCGTCATTACGACCATCATCACTTCTCTTTTTGTTGTTATCGGCCTGGCGGAGCCACTGGCTGCGCGGTTGCGCTTGCCTTTCAGCGTTATTCTCGCCGTCCTGGGGATAGTGATTGGGCTTGGAGCAATTTTCTTTCTCGACACTGACCTGACGGATGCGCTCAATCCGGGAGCGCAGGCGATCATTGATCTGCCGATACGATCTGACGTATTCCTCTACGTTTTCCTGCCTACGCTGCTCTTTCAGGCGACACTCGGCATGAACCTTCGCAGGATGCTGGACGACTGGATGCCCATCCTGATGATGGCCATTGTCGCAGTGATTGTGGCAACACTTTCCATTGGCTATGCACTCAGTTGGGTAAGCGCGTTACCGCTGGCCGCGTGTCTCTTGATCGGGGCTATTGTGTCGACAACTGATCCTTCGGCGGTTGTCAGCATATTTCGATCGATTTCCGCACCACGCAGGCTTTCGCGAATCATTGAGGGCGAAAGCCTTCTTAACGATGCTGCTGCCATCGCTCTTTTCGGGCTGTTCATGAGTTTTGTCATGCTCGGAAGACCCGATCCTATACTGAGTGAAGCCTTGGGGCAGTTTCCGCTGTTGATCGTAGGTGGAGCACTCACCGGTTGGCTCACAGCGCGCGTGGCCGTTTGGCTGATGGCTTTCGTAGGTCGCTGGGAAATGGCGCAGATTTCAATCTCGGTTGCGCTGCCGTATCTTGCCTATATCGTTGCAGAACAAAGCGTTGGAGCTTCGGGTGTCATTGCTGTGGTAGCCGCAGGTCTTACGCTCAACCTGGCAGGCCCCGGCCGATTGTCGCCGGTTGCTTGGACAAATTTGCAGGAAGTATGGGACCTTCTGGCGCATTGGGCAGGGGCGCTGATCTTTATTCTTGCAGCATTGTTGATACCGAGACTGTTGGAAGGGGTCAGGCCGTCTGACCTTGGCCTGTTGGTTGTGGTGGTTCTTGCCGCGACATTCGCAAGGGCGGCGGTTCTGTTCGGCTTGTTGCCAATTCTTACAACAATTGGCCTGTCGCCAGCCGTGGAACGCCCCTATCGCACCGCGATGTTGTGGGGCGGCCTTCGGGGTGCCGTGACATTAGCGCTGGCGCTGGCAGTCACCGAAAGCACGCAGGTGCCGCTCGAGACCAAGCGTCTGGTCGGCATCCTGGCGACAGGCTTTACGCTTTTTACACTGATTGTTCAGGGCACAACCTTGCGCTCGGTGATCACAAAGCTGGGGCTCGACAAGCTCTCTCCGCTTGATACGGCCCTATCACGCCAGGTGGTCGCGGTCGCCTTGCAGTCAGTGCGCGAGGACGTGTCCCGCACCGCAGAAAACTACAACCTGACCCACGATATCGTCAGAACCGAAGCCAAACAGTTCAGCGAACGCCTCAACGAGGCTGTAAAGGCTGCCGAAGACAGTGCTGAGATCCTTGATCGTGACCGGATCACGCTGGGCCTTATTGCGTTGGCCGGTGCAGAGCGGGACGTTGTGTTGGCCCGAATGCGAGAGCGCACCATGTCATCGGTTCTGAGTGAGAAGATTCTGTCCGACGCTGATCGGCTGATCGAAGGCGCACGGACCGGAGGGCGGATCGGGTATCAGCGCGCATCAAACCGGTCCGTCGTTTACGGCAAGTCATTTCGGGTCGCCGTGTTTTTGCACAACCGTCTTCGAATCTCGTTCCCTCTCACGCGTATAACGACGGATCGGTTTGAAAGGTTGCTCATGCAACGCCTGATCCTCCGAGATCTTGACGGGTTCGTCCGTGGCCGCATACGCCGGATCCACGGCCGCCGGGTTGCGGAATTGCTTGATGATCTGTTGGCGCGTCGATCTGAAGCAGTTGAAGCCGCACTTGACGGTTTGCGGTTACAGTATCCCGGCTACGCCGAAAAGCTTGAGCGACGGTTCATCCGGCGGACGGCGCTGCGACTGGAAGAGCGTGAATACGCCGTCATGCGCGAGGACGGCCTGGTGGGCGAAGAGCTTTATTCGGTGTTGATGCAGGAAGTGGCGGCACGACGTGCTTTAACTGAAGGGCGTCCGGTACTGGACATCGCCCTCAAAGGACGAGATCTGGTCCGGCAGTTCCCGCTCTTCTCTGATCTCGACAAAGCTTCGCTACGGAAACTCAGCAGAGCGCTGCGTACCCGTTATGCCAACGCGGGTGACACCATCATTGCCCAAGACGAATTCGCACGGAGCGTATTCTTCATTGCTTCCGGGGCAGTCGAGGTGGAACTCGGCAGACATACTACGCGGTTAGGTCGTGGTGAAATGTTTGGGCAATTGGCCATGCTATTAAAACGACCACGTCGAGTAAATGTTCGGGCGTTGGCACCTTCGACATTGCTTGAGCTCGACGAAGCGCGATTCCGGAGACTGCTCCGACGAAGCGAAGTCATGCGGAATTCTGTCAAGATGAGCGCAAAAAACCGCATGATTGACCCTGCGGTGTTGGACCTAGATGAGCGTGCAGAGCCTTCTGAACAAATATCCATGTCTTAAAGACCCATCAATTGGAAAGAATCCGCGACAAAAATAATTTCATCTCGCGGAGGCTGGTCGGGTACGGTTTAGTTGAGTGTCTGCTCCGCAAAAAGAGCTTGGTCACTTGAAGCAGCCTTCACTACCCGCAACGTCTCGTACGAGTTCCCCAGTTTTCGACCTCTCATTTCAGGAGCGTCAGTCCCGAAGTGCAGCAGTACGAAAAGGCCGGGTACGAGATTTGCTCCTTACCGGCCCTTAGCTGCCGTTGATCGGTGGGATTCGTCGCTGCGGCGAGGCCCGTCAAAGGAGACATTCGCTGCGCAAGCGAAGCTGGAAGACGGACGGAGGTCCGAAAAGCAGACGAACTACTCAACGGGGAGATTTTCTATACCCTGCGTAAAGCCCAGATCCTGATCGAAGAATGGAGAAAACACTACAATACGAAAAGACCACACAGTGCATTGGGCTATCGCCCACCAACGCCAGAAACCATCATCCCTATGGAACTGAGGCCAATCATGCACTAACAATCAAATCGGACCAGTCAGATGAGGCTGCTCAAGACAGGGTTTTAGCCAAAGCGTTATTAATTTCATTGCCGAACGAAGCTGGCAGCAGGATCGAGGCCGGGTGATGATCCGCAAGATAGTTTAGAATATCCATCTGTGATTTTTCATCCAGTAGTGTTCCCAACAGTATACCCCTCGACTGTATTTGCCACCATTGGAAACGCTGTCCTGTCCTAACCGAACTCTCTCAGCAATGTTGCACCCAAGTCGCCAAGCGCTTGTCTGACAGGTCAGTCTGCGTCTTCCATCTTTGTCGCGTTCAGTTGAGCAAACAGCTCTGGCCCGACACGGTCATAAAGATCCAACTGCGTCTCAAGAAAATCAATATGACCTTCTTCGTCTGACATCAGTTCTTCAAACAATCCCATGGAAACATAATCGCCAGCGTCCTTGCAAACATCTCTGGCTTCTTTGTAGAGCGCGCGCGCGCTTTGCTCAGCGGCCAGATCGCATTCCAGCGTTTCACGCGGGTTTTCACCGATCTTCAGCGGATCCAGCTTCTGCAGGTTTGGGTGGCCTTCCAAAAGAATGATCCGCTGAATCAACTTGTCGGCGTGCTCCATCTCTTCGATGGATTCCTCACGGCTTTTCTTGGCCATGCTCCCCAGACCCCAATCGTCCTGAAGGCGGTAGTGCAACCAATACTGGCTTACCGCAGTCAATTCGTGCCGAAGTGCTTTGTTGAGATATTCGATTACCTTTTTGTCACCCTTCATCACTAATCTCCCTGGCTAATGTTGCTTGTGTTTGGAAAAGACTTTCGGGATTGGATAATAGCACCTTTAAGAATAGCTCCAAAACTTGCGAAATGCCTTTTGAATTCAGCTAAATACCCGAAATTCCGACGATTCTCGTTTGATTTATTTCGACAGCTTCTAGCATTGGCTTACGGCCAGCCCAGCTTTGAGAATGGAAAAAAGCTGGGAAAAGTTCTAAACTTTAGTGTTCAGAGGGTGGCCTTACTGGCAACTGTATTTCTCAGATGGTCCCAGCCGACCAGTTCTCCAGATACAACCACTTTAACCAGGAAAGATCGCTCGCCAGCAGATATACCTTCAAGCCGACGCGCACCGCCGCTCTTGCCGAGTGGCGTCAGCTTTGTTCCAGATAGGTTCGCGGTTTCCGAGGCGCACTGAGACTGGTTCGAATTCGTCTGACAGAACCCTTCTGAGGGCAAAAAAAAGCCGGGACGCTGAACGCTCCGGCCAAAATTCGGAAAATTGAATTGAATGCAGCCCGTTACTGCGCAGCCTGCCCTGTGGCGACGATGTCGTGCAGGTACTGGTTCAGGTCTTCACGCAGGTCATCTCGGGCCAGAGCAAAGGCAACCGTGGCCTGCAGGAAGCCAGCTTTGGACCCGCAGTCAAAGCGCTGACCATCAAACTTGTAGCCAAAGACCGGCACACCGTTTCCGATGTCCTCTGCAATGGCGTCGGTTAGTTGGATTTCACCACCGCTGCCTTTTTTCATCTGGTTCAGGTTATACAGGACGGATGGGCCAAGAATGTAGCGCCCGATGACAGCCAAATTCGAAGGTGCCTCTTCCGTTTTCGGTTTTTCGACCATACCGCGCGTGCGTACAACCGAACCAATGTTCTCACCCACGTCCAGGATGCCATAGGCGCTGGTTTTGTCTTTAGGAACTTCCATGGCTGCAACCATGTTGCCGCCAGTTTCCTCATAGGCTTCGATCATTTGCTGCAGACAAGGTTTGTCGGCGGCGATCACGTCGTCCGGCAGCATGACGGCAAAAGGTTCATCACCTATCAGTCGGCGGGCACACCAGACCGCGTGGCCCAAACCCAACGCTTTGTGTTGGCGGATGTAGGCAATCGCGCCACTTTCCATATTTGTCGCGTTCAGCGTTTCCAGCAACTTGTCCTTGCCCTTGGCTTTCAATTCCTGCTCAAGAACCAGGTTGTGGTCGAAGTAATCTTCCAAAGCGGACTTGCCGCGTGACGTTACAAAAATAAACTCTTTGATACCGGCAGCGCGCGCCTCGTCGATGGCGTATTGCACCAGTGGGCGGTCAACCAATGTCATAATCTCTTTCGGGACTGACTTTGTTGCTGGAAGGAACCGTGTACCAAGTCCTGCTACGGGGAAGATCGCCTTTGTGACCTTGCGTGTCATATGACCTCTCAAGTTACTAAAACAATGTTTAACAGAGTGTTTGCTAACCAAACCTCATAGGGCTTGCGACCTGATTATTCAACGCCAACGGATCAGCATGTCGCGAATTCCGCAGATGGTGCCACTCGAGGTGGCATAAGTCAAAACGATCAGGTTCCACGTACTGGAATCCCGCGGATTTCTGCACTGTATCTGTGGAAATGCGCCCCAATTTCTTGCTGTTCCGGTCGACATGCCCGGTCTTGATTGGTTGACGGCGGCAACCAGCCCCGAAGCTGGTTTAACGACTTCGGGGCGGTGGCTCAGACCCCATTCATGATGGTTTCCAACGGATCATGTTCGGCCACGAAATGATCGGGCCTCACTTCACTTAGCTGTGGAATATAATCGGTTTCACCTGCGGCCAACCGGCTGGGAAGAAACCGTAATGCAGCTTTCGGATCCATTGGCGAGGGCAGTTCACCGGGCAGTTTCAGACGCTGACGGCTGCGTTCAACATCCGGATCCGGGATTGGAACGGCCGAGATCAGGGACTTGGTGTATGGGTGGATCGGATCGGAACAGATTACCTCTCCGTCACCCAGTTCGACGATCCGCCCCAGATAAAGAACCATGATCCGGTTCGAGACCGCGCGCACCACTGAAAGGTCATGACTGATGAAGATCATCGACAGCCCGAATTCCTGTTGCAACTCGCGCAACAATTCCACGATCTGAGCCTGAATAGACACGTCCAGAGCGGAAACCGCCTCGTCGCAGATGATCAGTTTGGGTTTGTTGATCATCGCCCGTGCGATTCCGACCCGCTGATTCTGACCACCCGACAGTTCGTGCGGATAGCGGTTGATCATGTTGGCCTTCAGGCCGACCCGCTCCATCATTTCGGCAACCAAGTCCTTGCGTTCGCGATCAGTGAGGTCAGGGCGATACGTTT
The DNA here is from genome assembly GCF_056536985.1 of Ruegeria sp. CH8. Lineage (NCBI taxonomy): Bacteria > Pseudomonadati > Pseudomonadota > Alphaproteobacteria > Rhodobacterales > Roseobacteraceae > Ruegeria > Ruegeria sp. CH8. The sequence continues at coordinate 41,208 of NZ_JBQFQR010000009.1, forward strand.
TTAGGGGTTCCGCTATCGAGGTCGAAATTGTCATCCGCGGATCAAGGCTGGCCAGCGGATCCTGGAATACAATCTGGAGATCCTTGCGATACTTGTTCAACTCCGCTCGCTTCAGTCCGACGATAGGGTGGCCCAACCAGCTGACATTGCCCGCACTGGGTTCGATGAGTTGCAGTACTGCCCGCGCCAAGGTGGACTTACCGCAGCCTGATTCACCCACAACGCCCAGCGTTTCCCCCTTGCGGATGTCAAAGCTGACGCCATCTACCGCCTTCAGTGGTACTTTGTGCCCAAACAAACCGCCTGAGACGTGGATCGGGAAGTGCACTTTGACGTCATCGACCTTGAGTAGCGGCTCATCGACATTTTCCAGCGCTTTGGGTGCGTCGCCGGCATCGATCCGCGGCATCGCCTCTAGCAGCGTACGGGTATAGTCGTGTTTCGGCGCACGGAATATTTCGCGCGTATCTCCGGCCTCGACAAACTGACCCAGCCGCATGACCTGAATGCGATCGCACATACGGGCGACGACGCCCATATCATGGGTGATCAGGGCTATTGCGGTGCCCTCGTCCTTTTGCAGGCGCACCATCAAGTCCAGAATGTCGGCCTGAACCGTCACGTCCAAGGCTGTTGTTGGCTCATCCGCAATCAGCAGCTTGGGGTTACACAGCATCGACATAGCGATCATAACCCGCTGGCGCATCCCGCCCGACAGCTCATGCGGATATTGGTTCAACCGCCGCTTTGCCTCAGGGATGCGGACACGTTCAAGCCACTCCAGACACCGCGCCCGCGCCGCCGAGCCCTGCAGTCCTTCATGAACTTGCAGAACTTCACGCATTTGTTGCCCGACCCGCAAATGTGGGGTCAAGGCGGTCAGCGGATCCTGAAAGATCATGCCGACATCTGAACCGCGGATCTTGTTCAGCTTGTTGATAGGCAGGTTCAGGATTTCCTTGCCGTTCAGCATTGCCGAGCCATGCGCGCGCCCGGCTGGTGGCAACAAGCCCATCGCGGCCATGAAGGTCTGGCTTTTGCCCGACCCGCTTTCACCGACGATGCCAAGGCACTCGCCCGGATTGATGTCAAAACTGATACCTTTGACGGCCTCTACCACACCATCGGGGGTGTTGAACTGGACGCTCAGGTCTTTAACAGAAAACAGGCTCATATCAGCGATCCTTCGGGTCCAGAGCGTCACGCAGACCATCTCCGATGAAGAACATCGAAATGATAATGGCGACGTAGAATGTCAGGGGATACATCAGCTGCCACAGGGTACCATAAGCCATGGTTCCTGCGCCTTCGGCGATCAGGCGACCCAGTGACGTGTAGGGTTCTGAAATGCCAAGCCCAAGGAACGAGATGAAGCTTTCCGTCAGGATCATCTCTGGCACCAGAAGTGAGGCATAGACGATCACCACACCCAGAAGATTGGGCAGGATATGGCGGTACATAATAGTGAACTCGCTGACGCCAGCGGCACGGGCGGCCTCAATGAACTCGCGGTTTTTCAGGGTCAGGGTCTGCCCCCGAACGATCCGGGCCATGGTCAGCCAGCCAACGGCCCCAAGGGCGATGAACAGCATCATGAAGGATCGCCCCGCCACAACCAGCAACAGGATGATGATCAAAGTCGCCGGGATCGCCAACATAATGTCTACGAAACGCATCATCACACTGTCGGTGCGCCCGCCGATATAGCCGGCGGCGATGCCATAGAACGTACCAACGAACAAAGCGGTCGCCGCCCCAATCAGCCCTACCAGCAGCGAGGTCGTTGTCGCCTGAATAACCCGGCTGTAGAGATCGCGCCCAAGATCATCGACACCGAAATAGTGTCCTGTCTCGATCGAAGGCATTCCCATGCCGCGCACGTCACCCATGACGTTCCAGTCGATTTCCTCGTTGTTCCATACGGCAAAATAAGGGCCGATGATCGTAAACAGTACGATCAAGCCCAGAATGAAGACGCTGGCCATAGCGGCCTTGTTGCGGACAAACCGCATGCGTGCGTCCTGCCAAAGTGATCGCCCCTGAATGACGGTGTAATCGGTGACATCGTCGGCCAGCTGGGCGGCTTTTTGTGATTTTCCAAGCATTGCCAGCCCCTCAGTAGCGGATTTTCGGATCGAACCAGGCATAAGCCAGGTCGGTCAGCAGGTTCACGATGACGGTCAGCGCGCCATAGAGGATCGTGACCCCCAACAGCACTGCATAGTCACGCGAGAGGGCAGAGCTCACGTAAGACTGACCCAGACCACCGGTTGAAAAGTACAAATCGACAAAGACCGATCCCGTCAGAACGTAGACAAAGACCGGACCCAGATAGGACACGACAGGCAGAAGTGTGGGTTTTAGCGCATGACGCCAGATCACGGTTCTGGTCGGCAGCCCCTTGGCGCGGGCGGTGCGGATGAAGTTCGAGTTCAAGACCTCAAGCATCGAAGAGCGTGTGATCCGTGCAATCGACCCCATGTAAGAGGTCGCCAGTGCAATCACCGGCATGATCAGATATTGCCACTGACCGCCGTGCCAACCGCCACCCGGCAGCCATCCCAGCCACAAGGTAAAAGTCAGGATCAGGATCGGGCCCATGATGAAGTTCGGCAGCGCCTGCGCTGCGATCCCCAAGCCGACGGCGAAGTAGTCGATCCAGCTGTTGTGCTTGATTGCGGCGGCAATCCCGAGGCCTACGCCGATGAAGGTCGCAACCAGGAATGACAAAGAGCCATAGGTTAGCGAGATTGGGAAACCCTGAGCGATGATGTCGTTCACGTCCCGGTCCTTGAACTTGAAGGACGGGCCGAAGTCAAAATGCACGACGATATTGTACAGGTAATCCCACAGCTGCTTCCATAGCGGCTGATCCAGCCCATAGCGTGCCTCGATATTGGCCAGAACGGCTGGCGGCAGAGGGCGTTCAGACGTGAAAGGCCCGCCGGGCGCGAAGTGCATCAGAAAGAAACAGGCGACGATCAGCAACAGGATCGTCGGAATGGCGATCAGAAGTCGCCGCAAACTATAGGCAAGCATTTCATGCCCCCGTGTTTATTGGCCCTGCCCCGGGGTGACCCGGGACAGGGCGTGGTTCAAAGACGATTATTCGGCGAGCTTATAGAGGTTTTTCGAGTACCAGTTCTGCTCGACGTTGTTGATCGGCCAGTTTCCGACATCGGTGTCCATCATGTAGACGCCAGCATAGTGATAGATCGGTATAACGGGGGTCTCTTGCGCGATGATCCGCTCCACCTCGGTGTACAGAGGCGCCGGGTCATCCGAGGTTTTCGCTTCGGCCAGCAGTTCGTCTACGCGAGCGTTGGCATATTTGCCGTCGTTGTAGCCAGACTGCGATTGCAGAAGGTCCAGGAATGTGGACGCTTCGTTATAGTCGCCACACCAGGCCCCGCGTGCCAGATCAAAGTTCTGGTTACCGCGCTCTTCCAGGAACACTTTCCATTCCATGTTGGCCAGTTCGACATTGGCACCCAGCTTTTGTTTCCACATCTGGCTCAGTGCCACGGCGACCTTCTTGTGGTCCTCGTTGGTGTTGTAGACCATCTCAAAGCTCAGCGGATTGTCCGGGCCATAGCCGGCCTCAGCTAGCAGTTCTTTCGCCAACTCATCCCGCTCGGCCTGAGTCATTGATGCCATCTCAACCTCTGGCACAGTGAAACCGGCGGTCGCTTCGGGCGCGAAGGTGAAGGCCTGCGGTTGACCGCCAGCCATGACTTTTTCGGTGATGATTTCACGGTCTACGGCCAATGACAGTGCTTGACGGACATTGGGATCCTTGAACGCCTCGGGGCCATCTTCTGTCAGGTTGAACGTGTAATAATAGTTGCACAGGCGCGGGAAGCTGATTGCTTGATCCGGGTGTTCTTCGCGCAGGCGGGGAAACTGACCGGCCGGAATTTCAGTACGGTCCAATTCACCTGCAAGATAACGGGTCAAGGCGACGTTTTCGTCGTTGATCACCAACGTCACGACTTTATCGAGGATCGTGTTTTCGTTGTCCCAGTACATTTCATTGCGCTCACGTACCGAGCGTTCCTGCGGCAAGTGCTCGGTCCAGATATAGGCACCGTTTGAGACAATATTCTCAGGTCTCGTCCAGGCGTCGCCAAATTCTTCGACAACTTTCTGCGGGGAGGGGAACGTGGTGGAATGCGTCGTCATCTGCGGGAAATAAGGCAGTGGTGCGCTCAATCGGACTTCCAGCGTGTGATCGTCGATGGCCTTGACGCCCAGATCGTCGATGGGTGCGTTGCCAGCAATAATCTCAGCGGCGTTTTCGATCGACATCAGTTCCATGAACCACGCATAGGGCGACGATAGCGCTGGATCCACGGCGCGTTTCCAGGCGTAGACGAAATCGCCTGCGGTCACAGGGTCTCCGTTCGACCACTTGGCGTTGTCGCGCAGGGTAAAGGTGTAAACGTCTTTGGTATCGTTGGTGGTGTAGCCGGTCGCGACACCCGGCACGAGATTGCCGTCCTCGTCCTGATTCATCAGGCCTTCGAACAGGTCACGGACGATTTCGGCGCCATAGGTATCCTCGACGACCTGCGGATCGACGGAACTGTGCTCGTCTCCGAGACGGTAGATGAAGGTCTGGTCATCCGCCAGCGCTTCGCCGGTTTTCGGGTGAGTGCCTGCGGCAAGCGCGGCACCGGTAATCATGGTCGAGGTCAACAGCCCCGCCAGAGAAGTCCGAATGTACTTGTTCATGTTGTTCTACTCCCGTTTTTTTGCGCGCAGTGCCGACATCCTTTTTGGATGGCTGCTGATCGCGATGTTTGTCCGACCCAGAAAAGACCGGCGGGGGGCTCAAGGATTGCTCTTTCAGATCGCAATGAACGCCGCGTCGCAGTCTCTTGGTTTGAAGTCGGGAACGTATTTGCGAAAGTCGCCTTTCACTGTCGCCGAAGGTGGCACTATTTCAAAAAAGGATAAAGCCTTTGCCTTAAAAAGAGGCAACCATAGGTGGATTGTGAACGAAACCCGGGTCGCTTCCGAAATATTATGATGAAACTTCCGAACTTCTTAACATTTTTGTGAAGGGTGCAATTTGCGCTGGCCTCTGAGGGCGGGTTCGGCGGCGCGGGTGACGTAAGGGACAGAGCGAATCGCTACTGTTTCAAGGCGGCTTTCATGCTGGCTTCGGGAAAGCAGGTCGGGGTGCGGCCCGTGGCCTGTTGCCACCGCCCGATCGAGCGGCGGGTCTTGAAACCGGGCAACCCGTCCGCGCCGCCCACATCATGGCCCTGAGCTTCTAAAGCCCTCTGCATGGCGGCGACATCAGACCGGTACAGGTTGCCGACCTTACCCCATCGGGCGCTGAAATCTCCGACGCCATATTGAATGCGGTCTCCGACATGACCGACGAACAGGGCGTAAAGATCGCTTTTGTTGTAATCCTTTAGAACGTAGAAATTCGGCGTGACAATGAAGGCTGGACCATTGCGCCCTGCGGGCATCATCAGAAAGCCTTCACCTTGCATTTCGTGTTCAGGAAATGGTTTGCCCGACACACGGGTGACGCCCATCGCGACCCAATCCTGAATGGGTTTGCCCTGATCCGGCCCTTCCAAAGCACAGGAAACCGAGGGCGGGACGATCACCTCGAACCCCCAATCGCGCCCGGTAGCCCAGCCGTGCTGGGACAGAAAATGCCCAATTGATGCGATTGTGTCTTCTGAGGAACCCCAGATATCAGCGCGCCCGTCGCCGTTGCCATCGGCTGCATAGGTCAGAAAGTTCGAGGGCATGAATTGCGGCTGACCCAACGCTCCGGCCCAACTGCTTTTCAAGGCACCGGACGGAGCGTGCTTTGCTTCGGCAATTTGCAGCGCGGCGATCAGTTCGTCGGTAAAGTAGGGCGCGCGTGTGCTCAGAAAGCCTTTGGTGCCCAGCACCTGAAACGCATTGTGGCGAATGGGAACCTGTCCATATCCACTCTCACGGCCCCATATGGCGAGGATGATCCGCCCCGGAACTCCGGTTTGTGCTTCGACTCTCGCCAAAGTCGCCGCGTGGCGGCGCGCCATCTGCCGCCCAGTGGCCGTGGTACCCTGAACAGAGCCAGCGTTGAAGTAGCGCCCGGGCGATCCGAACTCGGCCTGTTTTTGCTTTTTAGGTGTCTGGGTTGACTGGCCCGGCGGTACTAGATCAGGCAGCTTCCAGTTGAGTGTCACACCGTCAAAGGCCCGTTTCATCGTCCTGCGTGAAACACCTTTGGCTCTGGCTTGCGGCCAAACCGTATCTTGCAGCCATGCCTGAAATTGCCGTTCGACCGCCGCGCGATCCTGCGCGTATGCACCCGTCGACAGGCACCAGAGACTGAGAGCAATTAATATCCGACGCATCACAGAAATGTCTCGCCTGATCGATTAGCTTAGTCAACAGCTGTATCCACGTGGGTTGGGGCCGTGCAACGGTGTGGTTGAACAGGTGGCGACGGGCACAATTGCCAGTTTCGTAAAAAACCTTGAGAAAATTCCTGACTCTGCCGATAGTTGGCCGAAACGAAGGCGCAAGAGGACAATCAAGCGTGGCCGTACTCGGACCTTCAAAACTTACTGTAATGGTTGTGGTCGCTTTTGTGGTGGCTACGGCACAGACGGCGTGGGCGAGCGGTAGTTTCATGGACCCTCAGGGTCCGATAGCTGCGATTCAGAAAACCCATCTGCTGCGGGCAACTGTCTTGATCATGATAGCTGTTCTGCCAGTTCTGGTTCTGGTGCCTTTGATTGCCCTTAGGTATCGGAGACGCAAAGATAGTTCAGCCGCTTATCGGCCAAAATGGGACTTTTCCGCCAAACTGGAATTTCTCATGTGGGGCGCACCGGTCGTGATCGTGGCGCTCTTGTCTTTCTACCTGTGGAAAGCGACGCATCGACTGGACCCTTATTCGGCGGCTTTCGGTGAAACCCCGGCGCTGAACGTTCAGGTCGTCGGTCTCGATTGGAAATGGCTGTTCATCTATCCTGACCTTGGGATCGCCACCGTCGGCGAGTTTGGAATGCCGATCAAACAGCAGGTCGCGATGACCCTGACGACGGACACGGTTATGCAATCCTTCATGATCCCGGCATTGGCTGGTCAGATCTACGCTATGCCCGGCATGACGACGAAACTGCATCTGGTGGCGGACGCGCCCAAGACGATGCAGGGTGAGAACACGCAATATAATGGCCGTGGTTTCACCAAGCAGAAGTTCCTGACCCAAGCCATGCAGCCTGAGGACTTCAATGGCTGGGTTGAAAGCGTCCGCGCAAACGGCATCCCATTGACCGAGGACACGTACCGCACACTGGCCATGCGCACGGATCGGGATGAGGTGCAGGCGGCATTGGGAACACCCCTCATGCCGCTCAATGCCTTGTACTTCACGCTGGAGGATGGCGATTTGTTCCAGTCCGTTTTGCATCGCTATCACGGCGGGCAACCCTTGCCGGTGGATCAACAGCCGGGGACGGTTGAATTCGGACAGGAGGCGGCGCAATGACTGATACCGGGTTCATTGGTCGTCTGAACTGGGATGCATTTCCAATTACCGGTCTGATCCAGACACCCAACACAAATGAGATAGTGGCGAATGCGGCCGCTGGAATCGTTGTCGTGGGTGTCATCGCTGTGGTCGGATTGCTGACATGGTTCCGACTGTGGGGTCCATTGTGGCGCGACTGGCTGACCAGCGCCGATCACAAGAAGATAGGCATCATGTATATCGTCTTTGCCATTGTCATGCTTGCACGGGGCGTGCTTGAGGGCGTGGTCATGCGCGCCCAGCAGGCAGCTGGGCCGGGCCCCGGCTTCCTTGAGGCCGAACATTTCGCCGAGCTGTTCAGCACCCATGGAACGATCATGGTGTTTTTTGTGGCGGTGCCTTTTGTGTTTGGGGTCGCGAACTATCTGGTTCCGCTGATGATCGGGGCGCGGGATGTGGCCTTTCCGGTGATGAACCAGATCAGCCTCGGCCTGACCGTTTCCGCAGGCATGATGTTGATGGTGTCGCTGGTGGTGGGTGAGTTCTCGACTGGTGGTTGGACGGCCTATCCACCCTATACCGGTGCTGCGTTCAATCCCGGGGTGGGGCCGGACTACTGGATCTGGGCCATTGTTGTCTCGGGCATTGGCACCACGCTGACCGGCATCAACTTTGCCGTCACCATCTACAAGCTGCGCGCGCCGGGGATGAAGTTCATGCGGCTGCCGATGTATTGTTGGACGATCATCAGCAGCTCGATTCTGATCATCTTTGCCATGCCGCCACTTGGCGTCGCCGCTCTGATGCTGGCGGCGGATCGATATCTGGATTTCCACTTTTTCACCAATGACCTTGGCGGCAACATGATGAACTACGCCAACCTGTTCTGGCTGTTCGGCCACCCCGAGGTCTACCTGCTGGTCCTGCCCGCCTATGGCATCTATTCCGAGGTCTTCGCCACGTTTTCAGCCAAACGTTTGTACGGCTATAACTCCTTGGTCATTGCCACAATGTGCATCGCGGTTTTGTCCTTTACCGTCTGGCTGCATCATTTCTTCACCATGGGCCAAAGCGCGCTGATCAATGCGGTGTTTGGCGTGGCAACCATGTTGATTGCGATCCCGACCGGGGTGAAGGTCTATGACTGGATGGCCACCTTGTATCGCGGCCGCATCCGGTTTTCCGTTCCGATGCTTTATGGGCTGGCTTTCCTGATGCTGTTTGTCATCGGCGGGTTGTCGGGCGTGATCCTTGCCAATCCCACGGTCGACTATCAGGTACACAATACGCTGTTCTTGGTGGCGCATTTCCACAATGCGCTGTTGCCGGGCGTGCTGTTTGGTTTGTTGGCGGCCTATAACTACTGGTTCCCCAAGGCCTTCGGTTTCCGCCTGAACGAGTTCTGGGGCCGCGTTTCCGTGGTCTGCTGGACGGTCGGTTTCCTGCTGACCTTCATGCCGCTCTATTTCGTTGGCCTCATGGGGATGCCGCGTCGGTCCTTTAGCTATAGCGATGCCTCTTTTCACCCCTATATGCTCGTCGCAATTGTCGGTGCTTTGATCATCACCTGCGGGTTGCTCTCCATTCTGGTCCAGCTGTGGGTCAGCATTCGGGATCGTGAGAAAACTCGCGCCCCTGTCGGCGATCCATGGGACGGGCGTACTCTGGAATGGTCGATCTCGTCACCGCCGCCGCCCTATAACTTTGCCATCATCCCGCAGGTCACCGACCGCGACAACTTTGCCGTCGCCAAGGAACGGGGCGAGGCTTATCCCATTCCTGACGCCTATGAGGATATCTCGATGCCGCGCAATACCGCGATCGGGTTTACCCTCTGTGTGCTCAGCGGCGTTTGGATGTTCGCGCTGGTTTGGTGGATCTGGTGGCTGGCGGTCTTGATGACGGTTCTGATGCTTGTCTCCCTGATCGCCTGGACCTTCAACACAGATATTGAAGAAGTCATCCCAGCCGAAGAGGTTCGTAAACAACACGAAGCCTGGCTCGATCTGGTGCGCAATTCCACCGCGGTGGATCGTGACCACGAAACGGCTCCGGAAAATCGTGGATTGGCACGCCCCGATCTGGAGGCCGTGACATGAAGCGCGCACCCACCCACAGCTATCCCGGCCTGAACCTCGGGCGGCGCCATGAAAGTGCGCATCGGGCCACCGAGGTCGTCACCTTCGGCTTCTGGGTCTTTCTGATGAGCGACCTGGTCTATTTTGGCCTGATGTTCGCGATCTACATCACTATGATCGATGCACAGGCGGGCGGGCCGGGTCCGCATGAGCTGTTCGACCTGTATAGCATCTTTGCCCAAACGCTGATCCTGCTGACCAGCAGTCTGACGGTGGGACTGGCGATGCTGGCGCTAAAATACAACCTGCCCCGATGGCGGATCGTCTTCTGGTTCTGCGTGACACTGGTATTGGGCCTCAGCTTTCTGGTGCTTGAGATCCGCGACTTCATGGCTATGGCTGAAAAAGGCGGCATTCCCCAACGCAGCGGGTTCCTGTCTGCCTTTTACGGTTTGGTACCGCTACACGGACTGCATGTCGCGGCAGGCTGTCTATGGCTGATCGTGCTGGGCATCCAACTGCGCGTGTTCGGCCTGACCGATCTGCTGATGTCGCGCGTGGTTCGGTTGGCGCTGTTCTGGCATTTCCTCGACCTGATCTGGATCGGCATCATCACCATCGTTTATTTCGGAGGGCTGACCTATGGATAAGCGCAGCGAGATGCACCGGCGCGAACGTCGGCGGTATGTCATAGGCTATGGCGGCTCGCTTTTGCTGACGGCGGCAGTGTTCCTCATCGCCTACAAATACGGCATTAAAACCACGGGGGTTTACCTCTCAATTGCATTGCTGGGGCTGGCGCAACTGATCGTGCAACTGGTCTATTTCCTGCATATTGATCGTCGCCGCAGCAGCCGCGAAGACCTTGATCTGGTTCTGTTTTCGACGCTGGTCCTGCTGATCATCATCCTTGGGACCGTCTGGATCATGGGCAATCTGGCGGTACGGATGCACACCTATCCGATGTAATGACCTGCAAGAGGCCTAACGTATGAAATCCTTCAAAATCGTCGCCGTCGCAGCCATGCTGATCGCGATCGCCGCCGGGCTGTTTCTGTATTGGCGGCACGAGGAACGGTACCCCTCGACCAAAGATGCTTATGTCGGCGCGAACATCATAAACGTAGCGGCGCAAGTGACCGGGCAGGTCGCCGAGGTTCCGATCACGGACAACCAGCCAATCAAGGCGGGTGACCTGCTGTTCACTATTGATGCGACGCAATTCAAGGCCTCGGTTGATCAGGCGCAGGCCGATCTGGACAGTTCGCTTCAACAGGCGCAATCCTATTCCAATCAGATTACTGCGGCTGAGGCTGCGGTTCAGTCTTCTCAATCGGCCTACAACACGGAAAAAAATGATTTTGAACGGGCCAAGGCGCTGTTTTCGGATGGCGATCTGGCACAGGTTTCACTGGATCAGGCGTCAACAGCCTTTGCTGAGGCATCGGCCCGTCTGACCACCAGCCAATCCGAACTGCTGGCATTGCAAAGCGGGCTGGCTGCGAAGCAGGACGAAGTCTTGGCTTCCCGTGCCCAGCTTGAAATTGCGCAGGCCAATCTGAATTGGACCAAGGTTTACGCCACCGCAGACGGCTGGATTGCAAACCTGACATTGCGGCCGGGATCGGCGGTTTCGGCTAACGCGCCGCAGTTTTCCATCGTCGAATCCTCTGACTGGTGGGTGGACGCAAACTTCAAGGAAACCGCTCTGCCGCGCATTCGTCCGGGCCAGCCGGTGACTGTAAAGGTTGATATGCTGCCGGGGATAACCCTGACGGGCAAGGTGGCCTCGATCGGGCGCGGGTCGGGGGACACATTCTCGCTTTTGCCTTCGGAAAACGCTAGCGGCAACTGGGTCAAGGTGACCCGACGGTTCCCGGTGCGCGTGGAACTTGACCCGACCGACGTACCGTTACGCGTAGGCGGCAGCAGTAAAGTGACCGTGGACACAACAGAGGCTCAGTCCGGGAAATGACTGGTCCGGCGGCTAGCCGCGTCAATCCGGTGATTGTTGTCGCCGTTGTGCTCAGCGCCATTCTCGAGGTGCTGGACAGCACCATCGTCAACGTCGCGCTGCCCCATATCCAGGCCGCATTCGGAGCTACGACCGATCAGGCAACGTGGATTCTCACCAGCTATATCGTGTCGGCGGTTGTGGTCATGCCCCTGACCGGTTTTGTTGCGCGCCGGGTCGGGCGGCGCAGGCTAATCCTGACGGCCATCACCGGCTTTACCACAATGTCTATCATGTGCGGCCTGTCCTGGAGCCTTGAGACCATTGTCATCTTTCGCCTCGCGCAGGGCATGTTCGGCGCGTTCCTGATCCCGCTGTCTCAGTCCATTTTGTTCGACGCCTTCCCTCGGGAAAAACGCGGGCAGGCAATGGCCGTATTTGGGTTGGGCGTCGTGGTTGCCCCCGTGCTGGGGCCGACCGTCGGGGCGCTTCTGACCGAGTATTTCTCATGGCGGATGGTGTTTTTTGTCAACCTTCCGGTGGCGGCGATGGCGTTGCTGCTGCTGGCGGGCGAATTGCCCGAAGATGAAACCGAAGAGGTGCGGATCGATTGGGCGGGCCTGGCTCTGCTGGCTATCGGCATCGGCTGTCTGCAGTTCATCCTTGATCAGGGCGAGACCAAGGACTGGTTGTCTTCTCGGGTCATTCAGGTGGCGCTGATTGCGTCGGTTCTGGGGGCGCTGGGGTTCATCGTCCACGCGCTGACAACCAAGCGACCGGTTGTGGACCTTCGGTTTTTCGCGGATCGCAACTTTGCCCTGTGCAATCTGGTTATCGCGGGTTTTGCCATCTCACTGTTTGGCGGCATCGCGATCCTGCCAACCTTTGTGCAGAACCTACTGGATTACCCAGTTATCGCCTCAGGTCACCTATTCATCCCGCGCGGGATTACGGCGGGACTGTCGATGGTCATAACGGGCGCGGTGTTGGTGTCGCGCTTCGATCCACGGCTTCTGGCCGGGGTAGGGATGCTGTTGACGGCCGTAAGCAACTTCATGATGGGCGCGCTGAACATGAACGCGGGGTTCTGGGAACTGGCTTGGCCCGGCGCGGTCAGCGGGTTGGGCATGGGACTGGTCTTTGTGCCAATGTCGATCCTTGCGTTTGAAAGCATCTCCAAGTCTCGGCAGGACGAGGCATCGGGTCTGTTCAACGTGACCCGGCAATTGGGCTCATCGGTCGGAATATCGCTGGTGGGAACATGGGTTGTGCGCGGCTTGCAGACGAATACGGCGGTGCTGAGCCAGAACGTGACGCCTTATAACCCGGCGGCGCAGGCCTATTTGCAGCCGCTGGGTCTGACCCCCGAAAGCGCCGAAGGGGCGGCCATACTGGGGCAGGTGATCAGCCAACAGGGTGAGCTGATTTCATATCTGACGGTATTCAACAACCTTGGCCTGCTAGCCTTGGCAACGATACCTTTGCTGTTCTTCTGCAAAGCGCCCAAACCCGGAACTCAGGCAGCCGTTGCCGCGCATTAGCGCGTCAGCAATAATCCTACCCAAAGGGCAAACCAGCACAACGCAAGGCTCAGCAGGATGTTCCCCGCGGCCAGCACAATTGTGCGTTCCCGCCGCAGTTCCAGCGATTGATAGGCAAAGCTTGAAAAGGTGGTGAACCCACCGCAAAAGCCGAAGACCAGCCGTCGTTCCTCCTCGCCCAGATCAACCGGCCCGCCGAGGTATCCGATCCACAGACCCAATAGCAGGCTGCCCAAGACGTTCACGATCAGGGTTGCAAAGGGCAGGTCATGTTTGACGCGCAAAGCGATCCAATGCCGCAGCACAGCACCCAATCCACCCCCCAGCCCGAACATGGCGTGAAGATAAAGCGCGCTCATCCGGTTGGCCTCTCACCATGAAGCCGCCGACCGATAGCCTCACCCAGAACGGCGGCGGCAAGGCCGACGGCAATTTCCAGTGAGGCGGCTGAAACTGCGCTCCAAAGGTGCATTTCAGCCATCCGTTCCAACTCGGCCACAAAGGAGGAAAACGTGGACAACCCGCCGCAGAACCCGACTGCGCCCAGATGCAGCACATGCGCGTGGACGCGGTTGCGAACTGCGTACAGCCAGCCAAGCACGAAACAGGCCACGACATTGATGCCAAAGGTTGCCGTCAGCACTCGCGCGCCGGGGATCTGGGCTGAGAACGCCTCGCGCAGCAGCGATCCCGCTGCGCCGCCCAAAAAAACGGCGAGGAACATGATGGCCGTGGTCCTGACGGCGGGTCGGGTTTGTGTCACGGCCGGTTGTCCTGCCCATGTTTACTTTGTTTCGGCATACATACTGCCGCAACTTGGATCAACTGTCGCCAAATCCGCCGACCACCTCACAATTCCGCCCGATCGTGTGAGGCCGGGCACAAACGCTTGCAATCAAAAGCCGATTTGATCCACGGTTGCTACACGATTGGTTTGGCAACACTTTGGGAGAGCACGAAATGATTGTACGCAGACTCTATTACATCCTGAGCTACGTGTGCCTTCCGCTGACCTTGCTATGGGGGTTTTTCTGGCCACCGGCCTATTGGTTGCTGGTGATCCTGATCCCCTATGCCCTTGTTGGCCTGTATGACATGCTGACCACAAAGCACAATGTGTTGAACAATTACCCGGTTCTGGGCCATTTCCGATACATGCTGGAATTCGTCAGCCCGGAAATCCGCCAATACTTCGTGGAAACCAACGAAAGCGGTCGCCCTTATAATCGGATCATTCGCAGCCTGGTTTATTCCCGTGCCAAAGGGCAGGTGGATACGCAGGCCTTCGGCACCCAATACGATATCCAAACCGTGGGCTATCATCGGGCCAACCACTCGCTTGCGCCCAAGGAGGTTCCGGAAAGCGAAGAGCGGGTCATGCTGGGTGGTCCGCAGTGCACCAAACCCTACAGCGCCTCGCGTCTGAACGTATCCGCGATGAGTTTCGGAGCGCTCAGCGCCAATGCGATCCGTGCTTTGAACGGTGGGGCCAAGGATGGCGGTTTTGCGCACAACACGGGCGAGGGAGGCCTGTCCCCGCATCATTTGGCTGAGGGTGGGGACATCATTTGGCAGATTGGTACCGGGTATTTCGGATGTCGAACGCCGGACGGTGGTTTCGATAAGGACCTGTTCGCCGAAAAAGCTAAAAAGGACGTGGTCAAAGCGATTGAGATCAAATTGTCCCAAGGTGCAAAACCCTCCCACGGTGGGGTGCTGCCCGCAGCCAAGGTCGACAAGGAAATTGCCGAAATCCGAGGAGTTCCCGAGCATCAGGATGTCATCTCTCCGCCCATTCACTCGGCCTTCGAGGGGCCAACCGGCCTGTTGCATTTCGTCCAACACCTACGAGAGATGTCGGATGGCAAACCCATCGGGTTCAAGCTGTGCATCGGCAGGCCGTCAGAGTTCATGGCAATTTGCAAGGCGATGCTGGAAACCGGAATCCTGCCCGATTTCATAACTATTGACGGGGCGGAGGGCGGCACGGGCGCGGCTCCGGTCGAATTCACCAACCGTTTGGGCATGCCGCTGAACGAGGGGCTGATTTTCGTCAACAACTGCCTGCGCGGCGTTGGGCTGCGCGACAAAATCCGGATCATCTGCTCGGGCAAGGTGGCCACCGGTTATGACATGGTCGAAAAATTCGCGCTCGGTGCGGATATGTGCAATGCGGCGCGGGCGATGATGTTTGCGGTCGGTTGCATTCAGGCCCTGCACTGCAACACCAACCGCTGCCCGTCTGGTGTGGCGACGCAGGACCCGATTCGGGGACGGGCCGTGCACGTACCGCAAAAACGCAAACGGGTGCATCGTTTTCACGACGCTACACTCGAAAGCTTTCGTGAACTTCTGGGTGCGATGGGCAAAGAAAAGGTCTCGGACCTGCGCCCGGGAGATATCCGTCGTCGTACGGCGGATGAACGGGAATGGTCCTACGCCGACCTTTATACGTTCATCGACGACGGGGTTTTACTGACGGACTCGATCCCGGATGGTTTCGCGGCGGACTGGAAAATGGCCTCGGCGAAGCATTTCTAATTTTTTAGCCTTGCCGCCAAGGATTGACCTATCCAATCCGTCTTACCCATCGTGATGCGTATGACAACATCGGATGAGGATCTGGCTAAAGCTGCCGCAAAAGGGGACGCTGATGCGTTTGCTGCCCTGTTGTCGCGGCATTACGACCGGGTTTTCCGTCTGTCCTTTCGCCTCACGGGGAGGGCCGATCAGGCCGAGGATCTGACGCAGGACATCTTCGCGGCCCTGCCGGCCAAGATTGCCGGGTTTCGGGCGCAGGCCAAATTCACGACGTGGCTATACCGGGTTGTCGTTAACGCGGCCGAAGACGCACGCCGTCGTCAGGCTAGCCACAACCGCGCTGCTGCAGGCTGGGGCGATGTCGAACAAATGCGGCGGGCTGAGGCTGCGGAAGCCGCCGAGGCTGTCGATTGGCTGCAACGGGCCATGCGGTCGCTGCCGCAGGATCTGCAGGACACGCTGGCCCTGACGCTGGAAGACGAGATGACCCATGCCGAAGCCGCCGAAGTGCTGGGCGTGTCCGAGGGCACGGTGTCCTGGCGCATGTCGGATATCCGCAAGCGCCTTCGCGCCCTGCGGCAAGAGGAGCTGGCTCCATGACAGACGATCTTGAAGACCTGAAAACGCTGATGGATGCCGCCACCCCTGCGCCGGACGCGCAGCGGCGAGCGGAAAATCTGGATCAGGCACAAAAAATTTTCGCTCACGGCCAAGGAACGCATGATGGCATGCGTCCGACTGTCAAGCGAGGCCGGATGGCCCGCGTGACAGAAGGAGCGAAATCCATGTTGAATGCCCTCTCGCATCGCGGTGCTTTGACCGCGACAACCGCAATCGTTGCTGTGGCTCTGGTCGTGATCCTGCCGCAGACACGCGACTACGTCGTGAACCCGACATCCTGGACCGAAACCCGTCGGGCCGAGGCTCCGGTTCAAGCGACTGAAGCAGATCAGGAGGCTGCGGTTGAACACAGCGCGTTGCAGGATGCCTTGGCGGAGCCTGTGGTTGAAGCACCCGTGGTTATCGAAGAACCCTTCGCACCGGTGCCGGGCGTCCGTGCGCTGAGCAAACGTCAGATGAAGGGTTTGGGTGCGACCGCAGATTCCAGCTTGGCAACTGGAGGATTGTACAATGGTGCGACCTCGATATCGCCTTCGCTGGGTCAGGATGATCTTCGTCTTGCCCCCGAACAGAACACTGAAGCCTTTGCCAGTGCCGACACCAACCCGCTGAAAATCACGACCGAAGACCCGGTGTCGACCTTCTCGATTGATGTGGATACGGCCTCTTACTCGATCATCCGATCCTCTCTGATGCGCGGTCAGCTTCCGCCGAAAGACGCCGTTCGGGTGGAAGAAATGGTAAACTACTTCCCTTACAGTTATCCTGCGCCAGAAGGGGCGGAGCCCTTCCGGTCGACCATTACCGTTACGCCGACACCGTGGAACGAAGGCACACAACTGGTCCACATCGGTATTCAGGGTGCATTGCCGCAGATCGAGGATCGCCCGCCGCTGAACCTCGTTTTTCTGATCGACACGTCTGGTTCGATGCAGAATGCGGACAAACTGCCGTTGCTGAAACAGTCCTTCCGCCTGTTGCTGTCAGAACTTCGCCCCGAGGATCAGGTTTCGATCGTCACATATGCGGGCAGTGCTGGAGAGGTTCTGGAGCCGACGTCGGCGTCGGAGAAAAACAAGATCCTGACCGCGCTTGAGAGGTTGGAGGCCGGTGGCTCGACAGCCGGTCAGGCCGGGCTGCAACAGGCCTATCAGGTCGCGGAAAGCATGACCGAGGACGGAGAGGTGACCCGTGTCATTCTGGCCACTGATGGCGATTTCAATGTCGGCCTGTCAGACCCCGACGCCCTGAAAGACTTCATCACTCGCAAACGCGAAACCGGCACCTTCCTGAGCGTTCTGGGCTTTGGCCGCGGCAATCTTGATGATGCGACCATGCAGGCGCTCGCGCAAAATGGAAATGGACAGGCGGCCTATATCGATACATTGGGCGAGGCGCGCAAAGTGCTGGTGGATCAACTGACCGGTGCACTTTTCCCGATTGCCAATGACGTTAAAATTCAGATTGAATTCAACCCGGCGAAAATCGCCGAATACCGCCTGATCGGATACGAAACCCGCGCCTTGCGGCGTGAGGATTTCTCCAACGACAAAATAGACGCGGGCGACATAGGCGCGGGTCATACTGTAACAGCGATTTATGAGGTCACACCCGTTGGCTCGGATGCAATCCGAAACGGCCCGCTGCGCTATGAGGAACAGCCTGTATCCGATGGTTCAGAAGAGATCGGGTTCTTTAAAATGCGCTACAAACAACCTGGCGGAACCGAAAGCCAACTGATTCAGGAACCGATCCTTCTCGAACAAGGACAGGTGTCCGAAGATGTGGAGTTCTCAATTGCTATCGCAGGGTTTGGACAGTTGTTGCGTGGCGGAGAGTACTTGGGCAGTTGGTCTTATGAAGATGCGATTTCGCTGGCCAATGGGGTAAAGGGGCAGGACCCGTTCGGGTATCGATCTGAAGCCGTCACATTGATGCGTCTGGCCGAAACACTCGCTCAGTAATACCGGTTCAAGGGCGTTGCTATTCTGCACCGCCCTTTCGTTTGCGCTAGTACTGACGAGGGTTGTTGACGGCATGGGAGTTTATTCTACGGACACTCCATTCCACTGCATCCCGCATCGTCTTACCCAGAGCTTCATCAAAAGCCCTGACGAGGTCCGGGGTCTTGTCGCTGGCGGCGATCACATACTCCCGAAACGAGTCTGATGCGATGATTTTGTCTTCGTACTCGTCGATGATCTTGATGTTGATGCGGACCTCCACACGAATGGTCTTGGTGCCGTTGACGTCGCTAACGACAAGCCCCTGAAACTCTCGTAGGTCCGGGACGATGACGTAATCCGCGCGCAATCCAACGGTTGAGCGGCCAACGGCTGCGACCTTGCCGCTGTTTTCATAGCTTTCAACCAACAGCGACTGAACGATCAGAGGGGCCCGATCCACCCAGCGTGCTCGCGGCAGATACTGAACTTGGAACGGCGTAGGCTGAATTGCGATTTGATCGGAGTTAACCGCTGCCGTCGCTGTCGGTTCCTGAACCACTACCTGCCTTTGGACACGCGGCAGCGACGTCGAAAACGTGCTTTTGGGTGTCAGCAGGTACAGGTCGTTCGGCTTAGAGGCTTGTCGCAGCGTTCCCAAACCCGTGCAGCCGCCCAGCGACACAAGAGCAAGTGCCACAATAAAAAGCCTAATCATTGACGAAACTCCGATGCTTGGGTTCCAAGAAGGAAGCGTGCGGGATCACGTTCGACCTTGTCCACCAGACGGTCCAGACTGATGACCAGCCTTTGCGATTCTTCCACGAAGCGGGTGAACTGCGGCAGCCCCACCCGCAGGAAATCCGAAAGTTGACGTCGGTTGTCCTGCACGATCCCGTCGATTGTTCCCATCAACTCTGAGGCGGATTTGGACGCGCTCAGGATATCAGCCGAGATGTCGTCCAAACGTTCGGTGACATTTTTGACGGTCGAGGACACTTCGTTCGCAGCCGTGCGAATATCTTCCATCACCGTGCCGACATCCTCGTTTATAACCTTGTTGGCTGAATCAAATGCACGTTCCGCCGAGGTCAATGTGCCTTTTGCTGTTTCCATAGCTCCGGTGATCGAGCCCAGTGTTTTGTTCGCGTTCAGGAAGGTTTCTGAGATTGTCGCAAGCGCAAGGTCAGCCTCGCCAGACAGACCGTTCAGGTTTTCAGCCAACGCGGTCACGCGCTCAATCAGCGGTCGGATATCTTGTTGAATGACGCGGTCCGCAGTTTCGATGGTGGTTTTTGCGCTGTTCAGGGTCGTGGTTGCGGATTCAGAGGCTGTTTTTACGCTTTTCAGCGTGTCTGTCCCAGTAGTCAAAGTGGTTTCGGCAGTATCTGCCAATTGGTTCAACCGATCTGTAAAATCCCCAAGTTTGCTGGCCGCGCCACCCAGATCCAATGACAGGTTCTCAAAGTCTGTGAGGGTCTTGTTCAGCTTGCCAGAGGCCGAAGCGACATTGTCCAGAATATCGCTGACCGATTTGCGATTTTTGTCATCGACCACGGCATTGAGGTTTTCCAGAAGGGTAACCGCTTCATCCAGAACCTTTGGCGCACCCTCGAACAACGATTGGATCGCACTGCGTTTGCTTTGGATCACGCTGTTTTGCGGCAGTCTTTTGCCGCTGGCAGAGCCACCAGTCAGTTCCACATAGCTGACACCAGTCACGCCCAGAGATTGCAACTGAGCGATCGTATCGTCCGTCACAGGAATATCTGCATCGACCTCAAGCTTGACCCGCACCTTGGATGGGTCGTCATCGTCCAATTGTAAGGAAATGACCTGTCCGACAGGTAGGCCATTAAAGCTGACGCCGCCTGCAGCCGAAAGACCCGAGACATTGTCAAACAGCACGTCATAGTAGGCATATTGCCGTGAAACCTCGAATTTCGCGAGCCACAGGAAAAAGCCAAATGCGCCGAGAATACCCGCAAGGGTGAAGGCGCCGATCAGGATATAGTTCGCTCGGGTTTCCATGGCCTCTACCTGTCCTAGCCCTTCTCTTGCGCCGCGCGCGCCCGGGGGCCGGTGAAGTATTCCTGCACCCAAGGATGATCCACTTTGGTCATTTCTTCAATTGGTCCTTCAACCAGAACGCGTTTTTCCGCAAGTACTGCGATGCGGTCGCAAATGGCGTAAAGGCTGTCCAGATCATGCGTGACCATGAAAACGGTCAGCCCTAGCGCGTGCTGCAATTCCCCGATCAACTCGTCATAGGCCGCGGCTCCGATCGGGTCCAAACCGGCGGTAGGCTCGTCCAGAAACACAATCTCAGGGTCCAGCGCCAAAGCGCGGGCGAGGGCGGCGCGTTTGCGCATCCCGCCGGAAAGCTCTGAGGGAAATTTCCCGCAACTCAGTTGTGGAAGACCGACAAGGCTGATTTTCAGACTTCCCAGCGCCTGCATCAGCTTTTCGCTGATCCCGGTATGCTCGCGCAGCGGCGCCATGACATTTTGCAAAACGGTCAGTGACGAGAATAGCGCGCCATCCTGAAACGCAACGCCCCAGCGCCGTTCGATGCGGCGACGTTCCTGTTCGGGGCCGTTCAGCACATCAACGCCCAGCACCTCGATACTTCCAGCTGCGGGCTTGTTCAGCCCGACAATCGTCCGCAGCAGCACGGATTTACCTGTGCCCGAACCGCCGACGATGCCCAATACCTCGCCCCGCCAGACATCCAGGTTTAGGTTCTCGTGAACCACCTGCGGCCCGAACCGGTTTGTCAGATTGCGAACACGGATCACCGCTTCTCGCTGGGCGTTGGTGTCCGAGGTTTGTTCCAGCACAGTTCCGTCCATGTCAGACATCCAATGCCGAGAAGAAGATCGAGAACAGCGCGTCCAGTGCGATGACCATGAAGATGGCTTGCACGACCGAGGCGGTGGTCCTCTGACCGACGCTCTGGGCTGATCCCTTGACTTGCATCGCCTGCCAGCAGGCGATCACGCCGATGACCAGCGCAAAGAACGGTGCTTTGATCATGCCGACGGCAAAGTGCCAGATGCCAGTGCTTTCCTTCAATCGGGTCACGAACATGCCGGGGCTGATGTCAAGGTCGATCCAGCTCATCAAACCACCACCGAACAGGGCGGCCATATCGGAAATGAAACCAAGGATCGGCAGCATGATCAGCAGGGCAACGACCCGCGGGATCACCAGCACTTCGATCGGGTCCAGACCCAGCGTGCGCATGGCGTCGATCTCTTCCTGCACCTTCATCGAGCCGATAGAGGCGGTGAAGGCCGACCCGGACCGACCCGCGACAATGATGGCTGTCAGCAGGATGCCCAGCTCACGCAGTACCGAAATTGAGATCAGCTCGACCACAAAAATCTCGGCCCCGAATTGTTTCAGCTGCGTCGCACCCTGAAAGGCCAGCACGACGCCGATCAGGAACCCCATCAGGGCCACAATCGGAATCGCTTTGAACCCGACTTCTTCCATCTGCGACACCAGCGCCGCCCGGCGCAGCCGCCACGGCATCACGATGGTCCGAACCAGACGATGTAGCGTCAGACCAAGAAACCCCAGCATTGACAGCGTGTCATTCCAGGCCCCGACCGTACGCTCGCCAATGCTGGCGACCCAATCGGTAAAGCTGTGGCGCTCGGCCTCGATTCCCGGATCGTCGGGTATGTTTTCGGCGACCGTCTCAAGCAGGGCGGAATGGGCAGGGCTCAACCCTTCGAAGCGGACATCGGCCCCAACAGCGCGGACCCGCTGCGCCAGATTGGCAACCAGCCAAGCTCCGCCTGTATCCAGCGCCTCGACCTTCGTCAGATCAAATGTGACCTTTCCACCTTGCGGCTTTATCGCCGCGAATGCCTGTTCCACTTTTTCCAGAGACTGGGTCAGCATCTCGCCCGAAATACGCAGGCAGACGCCGTCGGCGTCGTGGTCCGAATGTATCATGGGCTGCGTCATGGCCGTATGAGATGTGAAACCGCGTTGTGCTGCAACGGATTTCTGCGCACCACCGGGAATTGCCCCCGCACAATAGCAGCAGTGTGACAATTTCGGAGCGACCGGGCCTCTGTGCGGCGGATTGCGTCAATCAACCCTGCTTTTCGTTTAAGTTCAGATTTTTATGCCTGATCAAAACCCGACATCAGGAAGTTGTTGCCGGGGCGGACGAACCGCGCCAAAGATCACACCTGAAACGCCTCGGTGGAATCAGGTTAGGTCATATGCAGAAACCCGGAAATGTCCTGTTCATCATCATTGATCAGTTGCGGGCGGATTGCCTGAACGGGGCTCTTGCGGCCCATGTCGATCTGCCCAACTTACGCGCATTTATGGACGAGGCCGTTACCTTTGACCGTCACTTTTCGGTGACAAATCCCTGCGGCCCGTCGCGCGCCTCGATCCTGACCGGTCAGTACGCTATGAACCACAGGTCAATTCGTAACGGCACTCCGTTGCGGCACGATACGCCAAACATCGCAACCGAGATGCGCAAGGCTGGTTACCTGCCGATGTTGTTCGGCTACACCGACACTTCTGCCGACCCGCGCGTATTCGATCCGGGCGATCCGATCCTGAGGTCATACGAACATCCGATGAACGGATTTCACGAGGTCGTCGAAATGCGGCTGGAGGAATCATATCCCTGGCAGTCGTATCTGATGCAAAAGGGATATGAGTTCGACAAATACTGGGACGTTTACAAACCGGTTTCGCCAAATGGTGGCGCGCCGCGCCTGAATGACCCTGCAATGTACCGGGCCGAGGATAGCGATACTGCCTTTCTGACCAACGCGTTCCTGAACAGTATGGCCCCTTTCAAAGAGCATAGCTGGTTCGCTCATTTGACTTATATCCGACCACATCCGCCTCTGGTTGCTCCGGCCCCTTACAATGACATGTATGACCCGGCTGCTTTGCCGCTGCCGGCGGGTTTCGAAAATGTGTCCGATGAGCGGGCGTTGCATCCCTTTTTCGGCCCCGCGATGGACAAGCAAACGGCTACAGATTTCGTCGAAGGGTTCGAAAACATAGACCCGACGCCGGAGAATGTTAAAACCCTCCGCTCGGTTTATCTCGGGCTCGCGACCGAGGTCGATCACCATGTCGGCCATGTCCTCCAGTTTCTCAAGGAAAGCGGTCAATATGACGACACCCTGCTAGTGATCACCGCCGATCACGGAGAGATGCTGGGCGACCGCCACACATGGGGCAAGATGACGGTCTATGACGCGGCTTATCATACGCCTTTGATGATCCGGATGCCCGGCAATCAGGATCGGGCGGGAACCGTGGTGACTGTGCCGACAGAGTCCATCGATATCACCCCTACGATACTGGATTGGGCCGGGTTGCCGATCCCGAACGCGATGGACGGGCGATCCCTGATGCCGTTGCTACAAGGCCAAGTGCCGGAGGATTGGCGCAAGTATTCGTTCAGTGAACTGGATTTCTCAGCGCCGGAAAAGCCGAGCTTGTGGCAACAACAATTGGGCACGGGCAATAGTGAATCGTGTCTGGGTATTTTGCGGGACGACCGATTTACTTTGGTCGAGTTTGCTGCAGACCTGCCGCCCCTCCTGTTTGATCATAACGAAAAGGGAGAGATGGAGAACGTCGCCGAAAAATCCGATTATGCGGCAGACTTGGCACGATTGGGGCGGATGATGTTACGCCATCGTATGCGCAACATGGATCACACGTTATCGCTGCACTCGATTACAGCGGACGGGCCCAAATCCAAGCCCCGGTACTGACCTGCGCCATCAACAAACAGTCCCAATGTGTCGCGTCCGTTTCCTCTACACCTGTGACAGATCCGATGTTACGCATGTGTTAGGGGGAGGGCGAGTTTGGACGTAATCGAACAACACGTAAAAGAGATGACGACCGCCGGTTTGAACCTGATCGGACAGGCATTATCGATTTACGACAGTCAATTGCGGTTGGTTGTCAGCAACCGACCGTTCCAGGTGATGTTCGATTTGCCCGATGAACTGGTCCAACCCGGGGCACAGTTCCGGGATACGATCCGCTATCTGGCGGCGCGCGGCGAATACGGCGAAGATGTTGATGTAGAAGCAATCGTGGATCTGCGGGTTCGACAGGCTCTGACTTTTGAACCTCACTATCTTGAGCGTACCCGCGCCAATGGTCAGGTGATCTCGGTTGAAGGAGCGCCTCTGTCTAAAGGCGGCTGGGTATCGGTTTACACCGATATCACCAATACCAAACAGGCCGAGGCCTTGCTGCGCGCCCGGTCCGAGGAATTGTCAGGCCAGTTGTTGGATCGGGCCGAAGAGCTTTCAGCGACCAACCGAAAACTCGCCGCCACCAACGCCGCTCTGGAGGAGGCCAAGCGCCAGTTGACCGAGATAGAAGCTCGCACGCGTATGACGACCGAGATGATGCCGGCCCATATTGCGCATCTGGACCCCAATGGTCGGTATGATTATTCGAACCGGCGGCTTAGCTCGGTAATGCCGGGCCGTCCGTCGGAAATTCTGGGCATGCATGTTTCCGAGGCTTTGGGAGCTCGGGCCTTCCCGCGCGTCGAACCCCATCTGCAAAAGGCCTATAGCGGCGAAGCCTCGGTCTTTGAGTTTACCGAAGATCAGGATTCCCGGCGCCTCCGCGTGTCGTTCTCTCCGGACGGCGACGGCGGCGTCTATGTGATGTCGGTCGATATCACCGAGGAAACCCAAGCACGCGTGGCACTACAACAAACCCGGCGTCGTGCAATGGCAGCGCAGATGACCAGCGGGCTGGCGCATGATTTTTCCAATCTGCTGACGATCATTCTGGGAATGCAATCCCGGCTTGATAAGATGGATCTGCCCGCCGAGGCCCGGGAACTTGTGGCCGCTACGCAACAAACTGCCCGCCGGGGCGGTCAGTTGCTGAACAGGATCGCGGACATGACCGGCAACCGCACGTTTCAGCCCAAAGCGACTGATATGCGCGGACTGCTGGAGGATTTGCGTGTGCTGGCTTCGCCGTCCCTGCCGCGCGGCGTGGGGCTGTCTGTGGTAAATACACTGCCCGACGAGGCGCTGATGCTGGACCCGGGTATGGTGCAGGACGCGCTGCTAAATCTGGTTCTGAACGCAAGGGATGCCTGCGGCGGGTTTGGCCAGATCACCATCAGCGCCCATAAGATCGGCGATATCTGGATCGAGATTGCGGTTTCGGACACTGGCCCGGGCTTCTCGGACGAAGGGTTGGAAAAGGCGTTGAACCCTTTTTTCACCACAAAGGGCAGCAAAGGATCGGGGTTGGGCCTGCCGATGGTCTACGACACCGTGAAACTTGCAGGCGGAGACCTGAACCTGCGCAATACCCCTTCGGGTGCATCCGTGGCCATGCGTTTGCCCTATCGTCCGGCTCCACCGATACAGGAAGGATTGGTATTGCTGGTCGAGGACAGTGACGATCTGCGCTGGCAGTTCCGGGACATGCTGGTCGATCTCGGGTTCTCGGTGATCGAGGCAACATCGGTCGATGAAGCCTTGGCCCTGACGGCGGATATCGACGACATCGTGTTTGTGCTGTCGGACATTCGGCTGGAAGGGCAGGGGACTGGGCTGGATTTGCTAGCGCAGCTAAAACCTGCGATGCCGTGCATTCTGATGACTTCTTTACCCTATTCCGATCCGCTGCACCGTCAGGCGCTGACGCTGGCACCGGTGCTGGCCAAACCGTTTACTCGGGCGCAACTGTCCGCCCTGATCCGAGCCGAGAAAGCCCGATGACACAACCACTGGTCACTATTGTCGATGATGAACCCGAAATCCGGCGTGTTCTGACCGACGCTCTGGAAGAAGCAGGTTTTCGCACCCAGAGCTTCGCTCGTGCGCGGGAATTCGAAGCCACATTGAAACGCGTGACACCGGATGTTTGCCTTGTCGATCTTTCGTTGCCCGATACCGACGGGCTTGCACTTGTTCATCGGCTGGCTTTGGAACAGGGGGCGGCGGTAATCATAATCTCGGGTCGGGCGCAGGTGCAGGATCGTGTCACGGGGTTGGAACTTGGTGCTGATGACTACATCACCAAGCCGTTTGACCCCGCGGAGGTTGTGGCTCGCGTTCGCGCAAGGTTGCGATCCCCGCGCGTCCAGACGTCTCATTCGGACGTCGCGCGTTTCAACGGCTGGACCGCTTATTTCGACCGCTATGTTCTGGAGGACGGCAGCGGAACGGAAGTACCGTTCAGCCACGCGGAAGGCGAGGTTTTACGTCTGTTTCTTGAAAGCCCCAAACGCTTGATCAGCCGTGCACAGATGCAGGAAGCTTTGGGTGGCGCTGCTAGCGACAGTTTTGACCGGGCCATGGATGTGCGCATCTCTCGGCTGCGTACCAAATTGGGTGAAGACCCCAAAAACCCGCGCCTTATCAAAACCATTTATGGGGCGGGTTACATTTTCCTTGGGGATGTAGAATGGCAAAAAACCGTTTAGAGTAGGTCTCGTTGCCGCAATGACGAAATAGTTTTTTTATTACTTTGGGTGGGCCTTGTTACACAAATCGGCTGAGAGCCGGACGTCCCCCTTTTCCCGGACGGGCTTATCCTACGGGCTCTTTTATAGGTATGCCAAGCCGGGTGTAGCCGTTCAGCAAGGCGATACGAACTTGCAACTCGGCGACCTGGCGATCGAAATCACGTGCCATGAGGGATTGTCCGAGCAGCTTGATGCAGTTCATCTCGCTCTCGACACGGCTTCGGCGATGCTATCCGCTCCATCGTCGCCAGATGGCGCGCCCCAAGTACTTCGAGGCTCGCAGCGCTTCGTTGCGTGCGACGGCACCGGGTTTCGTCGGCTTCTGGGGCGTAGCTTTCTTCCGGGGAGGGATGACAGTATCAGCATTTCTGGCGGCGATGGCCTCATGGCACTTCTGGGTGTCGTGGGCCCCGTCGGCGGTGACTGATGCGATGTCCTGGTCCGTTCCGATTTGATCCAGAAGCTCTGGAAGCATGGGCGAGTCACCGATATTGCTGCCGGTGATCTCGACGGCTCTGACCTCTAGCGTTTCCTCGTCAATTCCTGTGTGTATCTTGCGCCAGATGCGCCGCTTGGAGTCACCATGCTTTCGGGCAATCCACTCACCTTCTCCCTCAGCCTTGATGCCGATGCTGTCGATGAGAAAGTTCAGCGGATCATTCACTCCACGGTAGGGGACAGTCACGTTCATTTTTCACTGGCGGCACAAGGTGCTGAAGTCCGGGACCGGCCAGACCAACCCGACCAGGCGAAGGAGACTTTCGACGAAACCAGTCGTCTGTCGCAACGGCTTATTGAACAACACCTTCATCTTCAGGCATGTCTGGATCACGGCATCGGTGAAGCTCGGTTGTCGGCCATGCTTTCCGGTCGGAGGTGGTCTCCACACCATGTCGGGATCAAACCACACTGTCAGTGAACCGCACAGCCTAAGCGCCTTTTTGTTAGCAGACCAATCCGTCGTCTTGTATTTCGTAAGGGCCTAACTGCGCACGTCTCCCAGCTATCACGCTGGATTCATGCAGTGAATCCCTCAACCGAATTATGCAAAAAACCTGGGCGAATCGTGCAAAGGCTATTTGGACCGTTGTAGTTCCTATTCGCGCAAAGCTTTGTCCCGGATTTTGACTACCGGTTGTAGCAGGTACTCCAGAACAGTTTTTCGACCTGATAAGATATCGACCTCGGCTATCATGCCAGGAATGATTTCAACGGCCATGCCATCTGCGTCCAGCATCGCGTTGCTGGTCTCGATTTCCACGACGAAAACTTCTTCGTCATTGCGTTCCGATCTCGTGATCGTATCGGCACCGATACGTGTAATTTCACCATCCAACGCCCCGTATCGGGCAAAGTCATAGGCGGTAATCTTAACCTTAACGGTTTGCCCGGCATGCAGGAACGCGATGTCTTCCGGCGGTACGTATGCCTCGACCAGCAGCGTGTCATTCAGGGGAACGATTTCAATCAGTTCCTCACCGCTTCGGGCTAATCCCCCGATAGTACTGCGATGCACCCGGTTGACGATGCCCCGTACCGGTGACCGCACCTGTGCCCTGTCTGCCCGATCCTTTAGTGCAGGCAAAACCGGGCGTAATGCGGCAAGTTCGGTGGTTGCCAGCACCAGATCGGTCAGCGCGGCGCTGCGAAACCGACTGCGGGTTGCGCGGATACGGTCGTCTATTTCGTCCAGACTGGTTTTCAGCCGGTTGGCCGCTGCCACGGCCCGGGTTTTTCGACCCCCCCACTCGGCCTCACCGCGACGCAGCGTCAAGAGCGTCGTCGCCGGTTCCATCCGTTTTTTCACCAGAGGTTCCATCATCGCGCGCTCTTCCGCTAATAGTCTGAGCGTTTCGTCGGCGGTTACCTGGTCTACAAGGCCCTCGTCATATTCCTGCTGCCTTTGTTGGCGCTGACGTTCCAGGATGGCGATTTCGGCGAGCAACTCATATTGCCGTCCCTGATACAGGGCAGTTTCCGATTTCACGACCTCGGGGGCGCCTTCTATCAGGTCCGGTGAAAAGCTCAGGTCAGTTCCGTCGATTTCCGTCTGCAAGCGCTGCGTGCGGGCCATCAGGCCGAAGGCGCGCTGTTGTTCCTGACTGAACTGGCTGTCGATTTGGGTTGTTTCGAACTCCATCAATAACATGCCCTTGTCGACCACTTGTCCTTCGCGAACTTTCAACGATTGTAGAACACCGGGTTCCGTGGCTTCGATCACCTGGACGTCGGCCGAAGGTACAATCCGTCCATCCACGCGGGTCACGTCGTCAAGCTCGGTCAGATGCGCCCACAAACCAAGTGCGATCAGGCATGAGGCGATTACCAGTAAAAGCAGGGATCCGCGTATTGGTGAGCGCCCGCGCATCTCTCGCGCGAGAGTGGCGAGGTCAGGATGTCGCGACATTCAGATGCCTCCCTGCCTTGCGCGCGTGTCGTGCGAGCATAGTTTTGGGTCCGTCGGCGGACACTCGCCCGCCTTCGATTACGATGACCCGATCCACCAGCTCCAACAGGCTGGTGCGATGTGTGACAATGACCATCGTGGTGTCCGGTGTGGCCTGTTTCAGGCGACGGATCACTTCAGCTTCGGTTTTCACGTCCATCGCACTAGTCGGCTCATCCAACAACAGAACCGGAGGGCGACCAATCAGAGCTCTGGCCAGCGCGATGGCCTGTCGCTGACCGCCTGAGAGGCCTTCGCCGCGCTCGGCCAGTTGCAAATCATAGCCGTTGGGATGATGGGCGACAAAATCTTCCACACCTGCCACTTTTCCTGCGCGGATCAGATCCTGATCACGTGGCCGGACTGAGCCGCTGCTGATGTTCTCGCGCACCGTACCGGAAAACAGCCAGATATCCTGCAACACGGACCCTACATTGCGACGCAAGTCATCCGGATCAATCTGGCGTATATCCACGCCATCCAGCATGACAGATCCGGTCCGTGGCTCGTATAGCCCCAGCAACAGACGAGAGATTGTACTTTTACCGGACCCGATCGGCCCCAAAATCGCTACCTTTTCACCGGGTTCAATCGAAAAGGAAACTCCGGCCAATGTATCCTCGGCTCGTTCCGGGTAGGCGAAGTGAACGTTCTTGAGACTGATGCGTCCGTCAAAGCTGTCTCGGCTGATCCAGCTGCGCCCAGGCGGTCTTTCACTTTCGGCCTGCATCAACGCGTTTAGGTTGCGATACGCGCTGCGGGCCTGATTGACACGGGTCAGGGTTTGGGCAAGCTGGCCAAGCGGTGCCAGTGCGCGCCCGGTCAGCATCACTGAGGCGACCAGGGCCCCCATGCTTGCCTGACCATCGGTAATCAAAAACACTCCGTAGAAAACGATCAGAACCTGAGCCGACTGCTGGGTGAACCCGGTCAGATTCAGTGCAAACTGCGTCACCATACGGCTGCGCGTACCGTGCGAGGATTGACGCTCGATCGCGCTTTCCCAGCGGGTTCGCATTGGTCTGGCCGCCGCTGTGGTCTTGATCGTTTCAAGTCCCGAAACGGTTTCCACCAGAACAGATTGCTTGGACTGGCCGTCAGAAAAGCTCTTCTCGGCAAGACGCGATAAAATCGGCTGAATGGCCACCCCGGCCAGCAAGACAACCGGAACCGCAAGGGCGGGGATCAGGGCCAGAGGTCCGCCGACCAGATGGATCACAAAGACGAACAGAGCAATGAAGGGCAGATCGACCAATGCAACCAGCGTTGCCGAAGTAAAGAACTCCCGCAGGGTTTCGAACTCGCGTACGGTGCTCGCCATGGCGCCGGTAGATCCGGTGCGAGATTTCATACGGATGTTCAGCACCTGATCAAAAACGCGCCGTCCCATCTGCAAATCGGCCTTTTGCCCGGCGCGGTCAATGAAACCAGCACGCAAGAGTTTTAGAAGGAAATCAAACCCCAGTGCGAGGCCGACCCCCGCAGTCAAGGCTATTAGGGACTCTGTTGCTTCGTTTGGCAGGACGCGGTCATAAACAACCATGATGAAGATCGAGGTGGACAGACCCAGTAAATTCGCCAACGCCGCGGCCAGGATCACTTGGGTATAGGACCACCGGTTTGCTGCCATCGCGGACCAGAACCAATGGCCAGATGTAGGGGTCTGTCCACCCGAAACCTCGGCCCTATGGTCGCGACGAAACAGGATTGCGTATCCGGTGTAAGCGCGTCCCAGCTTGTCCTCGGACACTTCGCCGATCCCGTCCCCGAGGTCCGGGTCGAAAATCAGAAGGCTGCCGTCCTGCGTGCGACCGTGGAAAACAACGGCTTTGTCGTCTTCCAAAATTAACAGAGCAGGAGACAGGTGTGAGTCAAAGTCCTGCAACTTACGTCTGCCATAACCAGCCTGTAAGCCAGCACCTTGCGCCACCTCAATGGCATCACGAAGGGTCAGTTCATCCGATGCGCCGGTTTGTGAGGCGTGCAGGGCGGCCACTGTCAATGGACGGTCCAGCTGAGCCGCGACATGCAACAAACAAGACTCAAGTGCAGAAAGTGAAGGTGAGCGGGAAATTGGCAAAAGCTGGGTCATAGGCCGTCATCCCATTGCACTGTAGAAACACCCAGCAGGTCCAGAATGTCGCCGGTTAGGCTCAGCGCGGCGTAGTTGGTAAGGAAGAAATTCTGTTCGGCCAAGATCAGTCTTTCCTGCGCGTTTACATAGTCACGCTGCGCATCCAGAATCTCGATCAGGCTTCGCCTGCCGATAGTGAACTGTTCGCGTGCAGCGGTAACGCTGTCGGCGTTGGCTTGAACGGCAACCCGCGCGGCTTGCAGGCGGACCGCACCAGCTTGCTGGTCGGACCGGACAAACTCCAGTTCACGGCGAATGTCCCGAATGACAGAGTCCCGCGCGAATTCCGCCTCTTTGACTTGTGCTTCTGCTGCCGCGATTGCGGCCCGGCGTTGCCCTGTACTGTCAATCTCGTAGTTGAACGACAGATCGACACCGAAATTTGCGTCGTTGCTGTCATCCCGATCGGCAAAAGCCGCGATTTCAACGCCTGGCTGACGCCGTGCAAGCGCGGCTGCCTGTTCTGCTCTTGCCGACAGCAGGGCGGCATCGGCACGCCTGACTTGCGGGCTATCCATTACGATCTCAGAGTCGGTCCGCGACAGTTTCGGAGCCGTAACAGGAGGCGGAAGTTTGCCCGGGGGCGTGCCAAAGGACTCACGATACTGAGCATCCGCACGGTCCAAACGCGCTTTGGCATCTGCCAGTCGCGTCTGTGCATCCGCCACACGAGAGCGCGCCGTCAGAACGTCAGCATTGGATCCCACACCCTGAACCGAGCGTTCCGTGATCTGCCGCACCAGTTCTTCGTGAACCGCAACATTTCGGGTCGATATTTCCAGAACTTTTCGCCGGTCCAGAACTACGACATAGGCTTCGATTGCCGACAGCGCGACGGCCGATGCCGTTTGCACCTGATCCCCGAAACTTTGCAACACACGGGCCTTTGCCGCC
Organism: Ruegeria sp. CH8; assembly: GCF_056536985.1. Classification (NCBI taxonomy): domain Bacteria; kingdom Pseudomonadati; phylum Pseudomonadota; class Alphaproteobacteria; order Rhodobacterales; family Roseobacteraceae; genus Ruegeria; species Ruegeria sp. CH8. The sequence continues at coordinate 73,373 of NZ_JBQFQR010000009.1, forward strand.
GTCAGGTCATTCGACGCAGCCCCGCCATCATACACCAATTGAGAAATGCGCAGATACGGGGTGACGTCCGCAATGTTCGAATCTATGCGTTCGGACCGCGCGTTTACCCCCACGGAGAGTCGGGGCAGAAAGGCCCCCTTGGCTGCGTCTTCGTTGGCTGCCGCGATCTTCAGCCTGGTTGCACTTTGTCCCAGGTCCGGGTTCGATTCAACGGCTGCCTTAATCCGTTGACCAAACGCACTTTGTGCCAACCGAGGCTCAGGCGCGCTTGCACCAGCTCCGACAGATCCACGAGACAGCGACATTTCAATGCCTGTCAAATCGGGCGTAGGTGTACAGGCCGACAATACGGCTGCTAACAAGATATAGGGAGCAAGTCCGAGACTGCGTTTGAATATTGGCATAGGTGTTTCACACCTCACTGGTTCCGAGGAAATCGTCATTCTGCGCGTTGGCCATTGCATGAAGAAAATCGGAAATGTCTAAATTTTCCGTGTATTTATTTGGTGAAAAGGATCGTGCCATCTGGCATTGAACCCGTGCTAACCACGCAATATGGGAAAGTGAGACCTGATGAGCGTGGATTAACAGAAACGCGCCTGAATCTATCAATTTCAGTTTTTCAACTCGAAGTAGTTTCGCAAGCCGTGGGGTTGAAATACAAAATGCACCTGCCGGCAAAGCGATCCCATCGTGAGTTTCAACGGGTTCAAATAATTTCAGATCCTTGATTGTCTGACAAAGGGCCAAGGTCGCGGTATGGGCTGCAGTCCGGGTTTGGAGAAAGCTCCGCACGTCGCGTAACGCAGGTGCAAGCTCTCCTGTCCTGTCGAAGAACGGCTCGTCCTTAGGATCGGTGCTAAGTAGTCCTGATGCCTCGTCCACGTTCAACTGAAACAGCGCGGGTCGGCCCACGCTTTGCAGTCCGACAGGCTTTGCCCGAAAGGGTTGGCACCGCAGTTCAGACGGTACATAAGCTGCCAACCACTGTCCGTCCGGCGAAACAAATGGATTGGGTAGATCGACTGAAGTTGAGAAAACAGCTCTCGGCTCAATTCCCCTGCCGGTTTCTTTGAACACTATTGGGAAGCTCGCGGCAATTTGCGGAACTTCCTGCAAGACGATTGAGCATTCGTCGCGATTGGCTGCGAAATTGTAACAGGTGAAACGCTTCCAATATTGATGACTGTGCCGTGCGACGGTCACCGGAACGGCAGTCAATTTGTGATCAAGCGGTTGTCCCGGTCGGATCAGAGTGCAGGATGTTGTCCGCGCTCAGGTCGCTCAGGTCATCCAGCCCGGTGAACTGAGCGACGGTTTCAACTGACGCGGAACTCGGAGTGCTGTAGTCGACCTTGACCAAAACACTGTCGGAACCGTCCGTTGCCATGACATAGACTTCGTCACCGAATAGAAGCCCAGAAAAGCTCTCTACGGCGTTTTCGATCGTACCTTCTGACAAATCGCTCAATACCGTAGTCAGACCAACGACCCCAGTGTTTTCACCGATCGCTTCGCCTACGGTCAGAGATTCGAAATCTGTTCCGTCTCCGCGCAGTGTTCCAAGGCTCAGGCCGCTGAACGTTAGTGCATCCGTCACCTCAGTAGCCGGACCGAGTGTGAAACCTATCACCGTGTCGCTGCCATTGGACACCGGGTCTGCTTCAAACACAACGATGTCGCGCCCGGCATTCGAGACATCAATCACGTCGTCTCCCTCCATTCCGCGTATGTGATTGTCCACGTCCGTTGCCGTCAGCGTGTCATCCCCGCTGGCGCCGATCTGGAAGACCGACGGTCCACCAAACGGGCTGGTGATTGTCAGTTCAATGGGCTTACTTGCATCCACCAAGGTCATGTCAAAGCTGATCAGGGGCTGGCTTAGGTCTAGTTCAGAAGTTGTGAAGCCGCCGAAACGTATTAGCGACGTACTAACCGGGTTGGACGAAAAAAATTCGAGGTCACTATTGGCTTCTTCTGAGCCGACGTCGAAGGTCGCAACTGACGGATCCAGGTTCAGGTTTAATTGTGGGCTGTTTCTGGCTCCGGCATCCAGACCGGATCCGGCATAAATCTCAAAGCTAACTGTACTCCCGGAGATTCCGACCTGAGAGATTACATAGGCCGGAGGTTCGTGCGCCGTGTTCTCATCGGTCTCGGGCAGGGGATCCGGTCCGCCGGAAACTGTTGCACTGGCTGAGAAATCCAGGTCGTCGCCTGCATTGAGGCTTGAGAATTCCGAGGCAGGTACGACCAGGGACCAACTGCCATCGACCCCCACGGTTGCATTCCGGCCGGGTTTCCGTTGAGAGTGATATCCACGGCCTGACCCGCGCCTAATCCGATCGACGTTCCCGCAACGGTGACGCCAGACGCCTGCGCGTCGGTCAGGGAAACCGCTTTGTTTGCACCTACTGGATTCATGGTCAAAATTGGCCGGAAGTCCGTAGTAAGTGTGGACGTAGCCGGAGTTGCCGGGTTCCCGGCTTGATCGGTTACATTGGCCGACACCGAATAGCCGGTACTGTCAGATAGAGCAGTCAAATCGGCCGTAGGGACGGTCGTTGACCAGGAACCGCCCGTGGCGTTGCCGGTATATGTCTGGCCATTCAGGGTGACGGACACGGTTTGCCCGTCTTCGGCGCTGGTTGTGCCAGTAATCGTCAGGTCGCTGCCTTGTTCGACTATGTCTAGCGTAGCTCCCACAGAAAAGGGGTCGAGCGTTACACTTGGAGCGGTGAAGTCGGTGTCAAAGCTCGTCGTGTGCTCGGCGGTGTTGCCAGCCGCATCCGACACAGAAGCATCGACATCATATGAGACTCCGTCCTGCAGCCCACCCAAGTCCGCAGCCGGGGCCGTGTAGCTCCAGGTACCGCTGTTGACGGTAGCAGTGCCGGTGACATCAACTGTTCCGTCGGGGCGGGCGATTTCGACCGTAACCACTGCGCCATCCTCAGCGTCAGAAGTGCCGGTCACAGTCAGGTCCGATCCCTGTTCTGTGGCGTTCATGATGGCACCATCCGACAGGTTTGTGATGCTTACCGTTGGCGCGGTGAAGTCTGTATCAAAACTGTTGCTGGCCTGGACGGCCGGGTTTCCTTCTTGGTCTGTCACATCTGCGGTAACAGCTATAGTGGCACCGTCCGACAGGGCTGCCAGATCTACGGCGGGAATGGTAACAGACCAAGCGCCACCTGTTGTTGCGCCGGTGTAGGTTTGCCCATTTGTCGAAACTGTCACGATCTGGCCGTCCTCGGCCGTGGTCGCACCCGAGATGGTCAGATCCGTGCCTCGCTCAACCGCGTTCAATACAGATCCGTCTGAGAAGCTATCGATCGAAAGCGTTGGCGCAGTCACGTCTTTGCCCAATGGCACATTGGCCTGCGGGGCAGCCAGACCATCGACATCCGAGACATCGGCAGTAACGGTAAAGTTCCCCCCGTCGGGCAGAGCCGCCAAATCAGAGGTTGGCACAGTCACGCTCCAACTGCCGCCTGAGACGGTATCGGTATAGGCCTGACCGTTCAGGTTGACCGTTACCTGCTGACCGTCTTGTACATTGCCGGTTGTGCCTGAGATCGTCAGATCGGAGCCCACTTCGACAGCGTTCAGAACCGCGCCAACGGACAGCGGTGAGATGGCGACGGATGGGCCGGTCAAATCAACCGGGACGGACCCAGACGCCGGAACAGAGATGTTGCCAGCCGCATCTGAAACAGTGACGTTGAATGTGGCGGGCACGCCAGTGGACAGGCCACTGAGATCGGCGCTGGGGATCGTCACGCTCCAGTTTCCGCCAGAGGCCGTGGTCGAATAGGATTGGCCATCAAATATCACAGTAACAGGCTGACCATCTTCCGCATTGGTCGAACCTGTGAGCGACAAATCGGTGCTTGCATCAAGCAACCCAATTGATCCACCCGCGACTGGGTCCAATGAAACGGTTGGAGCGGTAAAGTCCGTGTCAAAACTGGTGTCGGCTTGTGGGGCTGGGTTGCCTGCCCGATCAGTGACATCAGCGGTGACGATCACCGTGGTGCTGTCCGGCAGAGAGGCCAGATCAGAAGTTGGAACGGATACACTCCAGTTTCCGCCAGACGCTATTCCAGTATAGGTCTGTCCGTTGAGTGATACAGAGACAGCCTGACCGTCTTCGGCGGTTGTCGTACCGGTTATAATCAGGTCGGTGGTCTGTTCGGACGCATTCATCACTGCACCGTCCGAAAAGCCCGAGATCGTCAGAGTCGGGGGAAAGGTATCAACATCGAAGGTAACTGACTCTGCCGCCAGTTCCGCATCCTCGGCATCTAGATTTCGGATCGTCACAGCTTGCACACCCTGCGGCAGGGCGTCTGCTTCGGCGGGTGTCAGCGAAACACTCCATGACCCATCCAGTTCTGGCGTAACGCTTTTTGTGAGCGAACCGATGGTAACCTCGACCGTTTCCGTTCCTTCCGGCGCAAGCAGGTCCATCTCGGCGCTGCTCAACGTGTTGGTTTGAGATCCTTCCAAGTTGAGTATGGGATAGCTGGGTGTGGGTGCAGGTGATGGTTCTACTACAGACGGAGGTACAGGTTCGGCTTCATCGTTGCCTCCACCTCCGCCGTCACCACCACCACCGCCTCCGGCGGCGGCTGCAGCACCGGCAAGGCCCAAACCACCCAAGGCAGCAGCCCCGGCCCCACTGATCCCTCCTGCGGCGGCGGCACCGCCGACCTCAGCCAGGCCGAACTGGGCGATCTCGGCTACGGCGTCCTCAGCAATCATGACCGCGCCGCTGTCCAACACCTGCACATTTTCGGCGGCAACAATCATCTTGCGTCCGTCAGCCATTTTCAGCAGGACATCACCATTGTCCAACAGCTTGACGGAGCGGACACCGGGTATCGTTTCTGCGAACTGGAACGCATAAAGTTCTTCGATCGTGGCCTGTGCCAGTGCGGGCAGCGCCAGAATTGTCGACCCGAGCCCGCCAGCGATGCCACGACCAGCCCAACGGCGCACTTTGCGGTCGATCCACTGCCGAATGTTCTGTTTACGCTCGAAATCTGGCTGATCGCCAGCCGAAGTGATCTTGGTTTCAGGTTCTTTGGTCATCTTGCCCTCACATGTGGTTTCCGCGCCCGTCCGAGGGGTCCAGGTTTTGTTCATCTGTCTTTCCCTCCGGTGACTCATGCGGTCGGACCAGGAAAATTTGAGTTAAACTGAAGCCGAACTCCTCGTTTTCTCCACATTCCTGCTTTGGTTTCGGACTGGGCATCGGATCATCCTGTCGTAGGTGCCAGATTTGGCGTGGGGTGATTTGACATGGTGCTTCAGTTCGAAGGCGTGGTTGCAACGGGTAGAGCAGCGCTCGATTCAGGTATCGGTGATACGGCTTTAAAAACGTTTAATGGCGCTACGTATCTGTACAGCGTGTCCGGTCCGGGCGGCGGAATTGCGGTTTGGAAACTGGTCGAAGGCGCCTTGCCGCAGTTGCAGGACACCGAGTATTTCAGCGGTACGATCACGTATCAGGTTGGCAACAGCGCAATGCCTGCGTCGCTGGCCGGAGACGATCAACTTGTTCTGGATGTGCGTACTGCGACCGGGATGGTCGGGTATGAGTTAAACCCGAACGGGACCGTTGGTGCTTTGAAGGAAACCGACTCGCTGGTTGGGGGCGGCGATATCTCAGCGCTTGTTGAGTTTGAGGGTATCCTGACCGTCGCGCATGAGGGGACAGGGCAGATTGCGACCTATTCCGTGAATGCAGATAGCTCATTGAGCTTGGCAGATACCGTCACGGCAAAGGCTGATTCGATGCAGATTTTGCAAGCGGGTGCGGATCACTTCGTGCTGGCAGCCGATGCGGCCAGTGGCACGATCAGCACCTTTGAGCTTGATCAGGATACCGGGGCGTTGAGCTGGGTTGATAACAGCGACGCATTGGCGACCTTGGGGATTGCGACCCCGACGGCGGTCGAAGTGGTGCAGGCTTACGGTCGATCATGGATTGTTGTGGCGGGCGCGGGCAGCAACTCACTCAGCGTAATGAGGTTAGGCGGCGACGGTCGCCTGACCCCAACCGACCATGTTTTGGACTCGTTGCACACGCGGTTTGAAACAGTTCAGGATCTGGCAGTGATCGAAGCTGACGGGCACGTTTTTGTTGTCGCTGGCGGAGGCGATGACGGCGTGACTTTGTTTACCCTGACCCCGAACGGCCAGTTGGTGTATCTGGACAGTTTTGCCGACACCGTACAGAGCGGGCTGCAATACGTTGAAACGCTCAGCGTTGCGCATGTTGGGGATGAACTGCAAATCCTCGTCGGTTCACAACAAGATGCGGGGCTGACACAGTTTAGTGTTTCGATTGATGATCTGGGGGTCATTCGGGATGGTTTTGGAACGGTGTCCGGATCGGCGCAGAATGACATACTCAGCGGTAGTTTTTTGGACACCACGCTTATGGGCGGGGCAGGGGACGATATTCTGGTCGCGGGCGTTGGGGCGACCACAATGCACGGCGGAAGCGGCGCGGACATCTTTGTAATGCAATATGGCAGTGATCCGACGACGATTAATGGCTTTGAGGCTGGTGTTGACCGGTTGGATATGTTCGATTACCCGCTGCTGCGCTCGCCGGGGCAGTTGACGTTCACACCAACGGCTCAAGGAGCGCAGATTGAATTTATTGACGAAGTGATCGTGATCAATTCCTCAAGCGCAAGCCCTCTGACCAGCAACGAAGTGTTCGGACCCGGGTTTGACGGGCCGGATCACATCCCGGTCGATTTTGGAGATTTCGGCGGTTTGGATCCAGGCAGTTCGGGCGGGTTCTTAGGTGACATCTCAATCAACTCGGAAACCGCGAATCCGGGCCTGTCTGACGCCGAGATTCGCTTTACCCCAGACGGGGGTGGAACCATCAGCGTGCGCGCGGATGAGGAAGGGCGTTTTGATCTGGGCTTGCCGTCAGGGACATTTGAGGGTGAGTTGGACATCGTCAAAACCTATTCGACGGCCAGTGACGAGATTACGGCGCTGGATGCTTTGCAGGCTCTTCGCATTGCGGTCGGGCTGGGACCGACCTGGGGTTCGGCGACACCGGAAAACCTGATCGCGGCAGATATCACTCAGGATGGCATGGTGAACGCGTTGGATGCTTTGATTATTCTTCAAGCCGCTCTCCGTCTTCCTGCGGCGTATGACGCAAAATGGGTTTTTTTGGACGACGATACAGACCTTTCAGGGATTACAGAGTCGAATGTCCATTATGAAACCGGCGTAGAGGTCACGGCGGTGGATAATGTGATTACCACCGACATGACCTCAATCTTGTTGGGTAACGTGGAACAGGTTTGACCCCGCAGTTCCCGTTATTCGCGGAAGGCCCGGTTGAAGTAGTCGGCCAAGGGTTTGACGAGATAAGACAACGGGGTTCTTTCGTCTGTCTTGATCATGGTTTCCACTGGCATACCCGGCAACAAGGCTTGCCCGTTCAACCGTTCGATTTCGCTCTCTGCAGGAGCTACCTCGGCTCGGTAGAACGTCTGCCCCGAGTTCTCATCAGTGAACGTATCTGCCGATACTGTAATCACTTGGCCTTCAATTTCAGGTGTTTCGCGCTGGTTGAAAGCGGTGAAGCGCAAAGATACCGGTTGGCCGACATACAACTGATCGACATGGATCGCGTCCACGCGCGCGGCGACAAGCAACGGTGTGTCCTGAGGTACAATGTACATCATAGGTTCTGCTGGCTGAATCACCGATTGCAGCGCAAAGACCTGACTGCCGTAGACCGTTCCTGCAACAGGAGCACGAATATCCAAGCGGGACAGCCGCACATCCAGTGACAACCGACGTTCAGCCAGTTCCAATATCTGCGTCTGTACATCGCGTAATTCGGTGATCGCCTCTTCGCGTCGGGTGGCTGTCAATTCCACTATTTCTATTTCGGTTGCTGCAATTTGCCCTGCCAGCCGCGCAACTGCCGCCTCCAATCGACCGATCTCGCCGGTGAGACTGGCCTCTTCGCGCAGCAGGGCGGAAACCCGGCTTGCCTGGGTCAAGCCGCGATTTAACAGGCTTTGTTGATCGCTCAGTTCCTCTTGAATAAGCTCTACCTGACGTCGCAGAGAAACAAGCTGTGCCTCTGTTCCTTCGATTTCAGTTTCGATTTGATCCCGCTGTTTGCCCAGTTGCTGAGTTTGCTGCGTAAGGGTTTCCAGTCGGGCTTCGAACAAGCTCTGCTGACCTGCGATCAGATCCGAGTCGATGTTTTCCTGCTCTTGAACAGATGCCAGCTGAGTTTCCAGAGTCTCCGAATCTGCCCCGTCGCGCTCAGCCTCCAATCGGGCCCGGCGCGCCATCAGTTCAAACAGCTGAGATTCAACGATGGTCTTTTCTGAAGACAAGAACGTATCGTCCAGGCGGACCAGCATGTCACCGTCGCCAACTACATCCCCGTCGCGGACGAAAATCTCTCCGACCACACCGCCATCGGGATGCTCAACAACCTGCCTGTTGCTTTGAACTTCAATACTCCCTTGCGAGATGATGGCCCCCGCCAAACGAGTCTGAACAGCCCATATCCCAAGTCCACCGACCAAGATTGTCAAAGCTAAAAAGCCGATGAGTGCCGGTAGGGTAATCCGCCATACCGGGCGTGTGCCCCGAGTTGTGTTACCCTGCATCTTTTTTCACCTGGCTGAGGCCTCGTTTGATTGCACCGGCGTTCTGCACCATTGCCCCCAGTACTTCGTCGCGGCTGCCGGACTTAACCACCTGCCCGTTTTCAACAACCGCCAGATCGTCGCATTCCGAGATTGCCTGCGGACGGTGCGTCATGATGATCGTCGACTTGCCCGCCGCTTTCAGATCCCTGACGGCTGCGTTCAGTGCTTCGGTACCGTCAGCATCAAGCGCAGAGTTGGGCTCATCAAGGATCAGCAGAACTGGATCGCCGTACAAGGCGCGCGCAAGTGCGATACGTTGTTTTTGTCCTCCGGACAGCTGGCTGTCATTCCCTTCCAAAAAGGTATCATAACCTTTGCTCAGCGACAGAATAAGCTCATGCGCTTTGGCTTTCTTTGCTGCTTCGACAACGGCTTTTGGGTCCGGTTCCTCAGACATTCGGGCAATGTTTTCGGCCACCGTGCCATTGAACAGAGTTACCGCCTGGGGAAGATAGCCGATGTGTTGACCCAAATCAGTGGGGTCATATTGATCCAGTGTTGCTCCGCCAAGTCGAATTTCACCTGCCGCCGGTTGCCACAGGCCCAGTAGGGCTTTTGCCAGCGTCGACTTTCCTGATCCGCTTTTCCCTATAACACCAAGGGCTTTGCCTGGTTTGAGCTGTAGCGCGACATTTCGCAGTGTTGGTTTGTCAGCGCCGGGTGGAATGACGGTCAAACCTTTGGCAGTTAGCAGAGCCTCAGGCACCGGTAGTTTAGTGCGTGGCTTTTCGGGCGGGGTTGCATCCAGAAACTGGTTCAGCGATGCCCATGCCGTTCGTGCACGTTGAACCATTCCCCATTGGCCTACGGCTTGTTCGATTGGTGCCAGAGCGCGGCCCAGCAGAATCGAGCCGGCGATCATCGCACCCGGTGTCAGTTCGTTGCGCAACACCAACCAGGCACCGAGCGCCAGCATCGCTGACTGCAAAAATAGCCGCAGTGATTTGGTCAGCGAGGTAAAGCTACCGGTCCAGTCACTGGCAGAAATGGTCTGACGCAGAGCGTCCGTTCTCTGTTTCTGCCAGCGATCAGTGATGTCTTCCTGCATCCCTTGCGACCGAACGACCTCGGCGGCCTGCCTGGCTTGCTCTGAAAAGGCGTTGGCCTGCGCCGAGGCCCTTTGCGCCGAAGCAACTTTACGATGCGTCAAACCTTGGTTCAGCAGCGCAATTATGATCAGCAGAGAACCGCCCGCCACGGCGAGCCAGCCCAGCAAGGGGTGAAAAAGGAAGATGGCCGCCAGAAAGACAGGTGTCCAGGGGATATCCATCACGGCCAATAACACGGGTGACGAACACAGATTCTGAATCGACTCCAGATCGCGTAGTGCTGTCGCTGGTGCTGATCGCGCCTGAGGATGGATTGAACGACGAAGGGTTGCGTCGAATACTCGCTCGTCCAGTTGAGATTGGAAACGGGCACCAAAACGCGCGACGATTCTACCGCGAGCATAGTCTAGCATCGCCATCAGGGCATATAAAAGCGCAACCAGTAAGAATAGTGCAGTCAGGGTTTCAACCGAACGCGAACCCAACACCCGGTCATAGACCTGCAACATGAATAAAGGTCCCGTCAGCATCAGGATGTTGACGAAAATACTGAACAGAAAAGCCAGAGCCAGAAAGGTTATGCCCTGATTGCGCACTTCTCGCAGTTCATGGCGGGGAGGCATCATCATGCGGTTTTGGATGTTCACGTACTGGGCCTTTGGTAACGGTTTGTTTTCAGGGCTAGGGCGTCTGCGAAGGACTGTATACTAGAACTTAGACACAGTGGTGAAAATGCGTGAATTAATGGATCGGCGAAAAGCTACTTGTGGTCAAGCCAACGACCGCCGGGCACCGATAAAAACTCATACTTTCTCCAATTTGGTATCCATTGCGGTATCACAAAATGATCGAACCAAGCGGGATTCCGCCCGGTCATTCAGATGCGCCAGATAGTATCTGGTTTCAATGCGTGCATCTGAAATCGGGATTGCGCGTAAGTTGGGATGGGGAACAAACTCGAAGTCCGCGACAAATCCGATACCGATACCTTGCTCCACCGCTTTCCAGATGGCTTCCCGGCTGCCCAGTTCCAAGATCGGATCGACCTTGATGCCACGCTTTTCGGTTTCCGCCTCGATCGCGGCCCGCGTTGTCGACCCGGGCTCCCGCCGGACAATCTTCTGCCTGTGCAGATCACCGATTGAAATTTCATCTCTTTCGAAAAACGGGTGATCAGAGTTCACGAACGCTACAACCTGATGTGTGCTATATAGCCGGGTGGTGACGCGTGGATCAGACTGCACTTCGGCTAGAATTGCGACGTCGGCTTGGTATGAGACGATTCGGTCAAAACACCTCTGGGAATTGCCGAACCAGACCTCAAGGTCGATCGCAGGGTATTTGGACTTGAATGCCACGATCATATCGGTGGCGTGAAACGGGCCAACGGCTGCGATGCTAAGGTGTCCGGCGTGCAATCCACGAAATGAATCCAGCAGAGTTTCCGCGTCCACTTCAGCCTGATGCAGGCGTGCAGTGATAGCCAACAATTCACGACCGGCGTGCGTCAGGCGGACCTCGCGCCCGACTCGGTTGAACAGCTGCACATCATAGCGACTTTCCAAATCCTTGACCTGCGTCGACAGAGTGGGCTGACTGATGTTCAACTCGTTGGCTGCGGCCGAAAAACCGCTATAAGTCGCGACGGCATGAAAGGATCGGAGTTCTGATTTTAACATAGCCTCAGAATATGGGTTCTATGATTGAAATCAATTGCACCAGGGGTCGGGAACTACATCTTCTAGAGTCAGGACGCATTGATTTTCAACGCGCTGCGTGATTCACGGTTTCTAGAATGGAGCGGTGACATGAGCGACCTTTACTGGCTGACCGACGAGTAGATGGACAAGCATTCCCCTTTCTTCCCGAAGTCGTCCGGCAAGCCACGGGTCGATGACAAGAGAGTTCTGAGCGGGAATATCTTCACCTATCGCAACGGGTTGCGCGGGTGCGACGCTCCAAAGGAATACGGACCGCAGGGGGTAACTCCGAAGATCAACAATAGCTAGGGGCATGCGGTTGACGCAAGATAAGCCACTTTTTGAAGAGCATCTTTGTATATCAAAAGATAGACCAGTTGGGGGCGTCAACGATTGTCGCGTTTTTTGTCTTGGTTGTTTCAGTTATGTTCTTTTTCAAAGTTCCAGCAGAAGGCGCAGGGAGTGGTAAATGGAGCCCGTTAGCCTAGTTGCCGAAACCTCTGCGCGTACGACGATGCCAAGAGCTGGCCAGTGAGTTGCGCCCGTTAGTAGGTTCAGTGTTTTCCCTCGTTGCAATGGCCAACTCGCCACTTGCTCAGGTGTCTGTCGTCAGGGATTTTGGGACAGATGAGGCCTAGCAAAAAACACAGGCGTTGATTAACAGCGACTACTTCAAGGAAGCGCGAAGACGCGGCGTGCTGAACGCTTTGGCGAAACGAGCGAACGGCCCAAAATGCGGAGCAAAGAAACGCTCTAACGGGCAACCGTGCCAACAACCGGTTTCTGAGGAAGGCCGGCGCTGTTGCTATCACGGGGGAGCCACACCAAAGGGAAAGGACTGGCACCGTCGGCAATGGCCGAAGAAAGGTGCGTCGCCTTCGCGCCTAAAGGTGAAAATGGTCAGCTTGTCGATCCGCGATAGGAAACTGGCTGAGCGTCTCTCCAAAATGACACCGGAAGAGTTGGAGCAATACGAGGCAAGGCGGAAGTCAAATCGCCCCGGCACAACTGCGGAGCGCGAAAGCGCCCGATACGACCGGAAAGCCAAAAAGTTGATTGCTGACCTTCGGAAAAACGATCGGCCAAGCTCCAAGATTGTGAGCACCCTGGAAGTGAAAATCGAAGACTTGGAAAATCAGGCCAGCCGATTGCGCGACGAACAAAACGACGAAGACGACCTACCCGAGGTGTTCAAATGACCGACAGAGACGATATCACGCCTGAGGAAGCCCTGGCCCGCAAACAGGTGCGGATCAAGACCGAGGGCCTTGAAGCGGCCACAGACGCCGCACTGAAACTCCTGAGAGACCCCCAGGCACCCGCACAGGCCAAGAGCGCCACGATAAACGCCATACCGCGCTTCGGGCCTCTTTGGCCGCACAGGCGACGAAACACAGCCAGAGCTTCACGAAATGACGCCAGAGCAGATCGACAGGCAGATCAGACGGCTTGAAAGTTCAATGCGAACGGCTGCGTCTGGGTCGGATGGCGAAGGGGTGTTTTCGTAACATGGGTGCAATTGTAAGACAAACAACAACAGTGGCACATGCATTTTTTTAACCTATTTACAGACTTTTATTCGGTGTGCTGCTCCGGATGTTCGGGTCTCTGAACGGTCGTTCTCTGCGGGATAGATTTACCGGACATCGAGCCCCCACCAGTTCGTGCGTACAATTGAATTCAGCTTCAATGGCAGTTCAAGAAGAGCGCGTTCTGTCTTCTGGTAGTTTCGCTGGATGATCTGAGGCGCTATGACTGCAGTTGAGACAACAGGCAGGTTAATGTGATGCGTAGTGCTATCTTCATACCCATAATTGCATTTTTCTTGTGCAACATGGTCGTGGTTGAACCTGCCGCAGCGGCTTCTCTTGGACGATACGAGGTTTTTGGTGTCGAAGATGGAGATATGCTTAAACTGCGTGCAGGACCTGGAATAGGTTTCAATGTTATCGTGGGTCTTCCAAATGGAACTGCACTGCAAGTTCACAATTGCGAGCAGACCGGCGGCACCCGTTGGTGCCGCGTGTCCTTGCAGCGCGCGTGGGCTAAAGGGGTATGTCTCCTGGGCATACTTACGAAAAATCTGATTCAATAATGGGTAGCGCCGTCGTATTAGCGACACCCGCCAAATGCCGTGGGGAAACTTTCTCTCGGTTATGTTGGCGCCCTTTGTTTGGAGATTTATCAGACTCCAGGACTCTTGAGCCCGTAGCAGACGTTGACCGTTTGAAAAATAGCCGCAAAGCGACACGTCTAAGCTTTTTGCGTCGTCGCTCGAATGGATCGACGATTTAGAAGGCATCGCGATCAATGGCAGCCACATCTACTTTATTCTATTAAGTCGCTCACCGAACTACAGAAGCTTACGAAATCCTCGAGTGAAGAAATCAGCACTAAAGCAATCGAAGCGTTGGAATGCGCGATGTCACCACCTGAATTGCAAGATGAACCGGTTTAACCAACAGTGTGCGGGTGCCGGATAAACCCGGACCCCGCCCTCTGGCCTATAGACCAAAACACCGACCAAAGCCCGCGCCACGGACGCGGTGAAATTTGCTCAGGCGTGGAACTTTCAAACAATCTTAAACTATACGATCAGAAAACACTTCGTTGCCCAATCAACGGTCGCCATTGAAGTGACGGTGCCGCAGAGCTGCGTAAGCCCAATGGCAAAAAAGCTGCAAATTGTATGTAGGTCGGGTAACAGTATCATATTCGACACAGCAGTATTCCTAGTGCAATCGCTTGGCTGAAGTTTGAGTAGGGAGAGTATAATGTCCATTGCTGCCCGCAGAGCAGACGCCGCTGCGCGTTCCATCCAGAAAGTTGAAGCCTTCTTTACGTCCTACAATGCTGCGGTAAAGGAAACGCCCGCGGTCGCCGATTTCACGTTCGGCAACCCGCACGAAATGCCGCTGCCCAACGTCGTTGATGCGCTAAAGACACACGCTGATCCTCAGAGTGTTGATTGGTTCGCATATAAGACCAACGAAACGGAATCTTGTGCGTTTCTAGCAGATGCGTTGTCGGAAGAGTTGGGATTATCGTTTGAAACGGAAGATATCGCGTTGACCAAAGGCGCCTTCGGCGCAATCAAGATGTGTTTTACCATGCTTCTCGAACCAGGGGACGAATGCATCGTGCCGCTACCTGGCTGGTTTTGTTACGGGCCGATGCTGGCCGCTGCCGACGCTAAAGAAGTACCGGTACCTTTGGATCCAGGCAATTTTGATCTCGATCTCGAAGCCATTTCTAGGGCCATCACCAAGCGCACCAAGATCGTGGTTGTCAATACTCCGCACAATCCGACAGGTCGCATTTACTCACGTTCAGATCTGCAAAAACTCGCCGACCTGCTCGAGGCTAAGTCAGCTGAAATCGGTCACCGGATTTGGATTTTGTCTGACGAACCCTATCGCCGCATTCGGTTTGATGGCATTGGGTTTACGACACCGGCCGCCGTCTATCCACACACTCTGATCGACTATTCCTATGGGAAAATTCTTCTCGCACCAGGTCTGCGCCTTGGTTATCTCGCGATCTCTCCAATCATGCCTACGGCGGAACGCAGAGAACTTCAAACTCTGAGGTTTGCCGTGCAGATGGCGGATGGTTGGAATGTCCCGGATGCTCCATTGATCTATGCGCTACCGGATCTTGAAAACGTCTCAATCGACATCGCAGCCCTGGCTCGTCGACGTGAACGTATGCTAGGTGCTTTGGGTCAATGGGGATACAAAATGACAAGGCCAGAAGGCACCTTTTATCTATGGGGGCGGGCCCCGGGCGGTGATAGCGATACCTTTGCTGAATGCCTTCAAAAGCATGGCGTTTACGTGATGCCAGGAACAGTTTTCGACCGGCCGACGGATTTTCGTATTTGCCTAACTGCTACTGACGAAATGATAGAAAACGCGATGCCTGCATTTCAAGCAGCCGCGAACCATATGTCGGAATAAGTGCCCGCGTCCTATCGAGTTATAGGCATCTCGATTAGATGACAGCTTGGTCCCGTTTCGGTAACACCCGTTGGCATTGCAGCTAAAATCCGGAGCGAGTCCATATTGACCGGTGCTGCGCGATGTCCGAATGACGGCAAAGCGAACGCTGACTTCGCATAGCCTCACGCTCGGCCCGTAGGCGAGGGACGTCAACTGGCAATTTCCTGCCGGGGAATAAGCTGGGCTCTTTTCAAAACCCGCAAGATCGCCTTAAAACTCCGCAACCCCTCAAACCGACAATGTAGTTTCTTGCAAAACAGCGACAGCAAAACGAATACGAAATGGCCGCGCCTACCGGGCACTGCCCGCGCTGCGTTTGCGATGGGGTTTTATGTTCTTGTATCTGCCTGCGCTCAGGGCTCAAACGACGCGGATCTCGATCCAGAACGTCAGTCCATGGCGTTACTCGAGGTCTCAAAAAAGCAAGCTCGAGGGCAAAGGGTGTGGTGCGTACCCTACGCACGTAACCTCAGCGGTATCGAAATTCGTGGAAACGCCAAGGACTGGTGGGGCAAGGCGCGCAATACTTTTGAGCGGGGCAGTGAACCGGTTGTCGGTGCGGTCATGTCATTTAGAGCAACCCGAGGGATGCCCCTTGGTCACGTGGCCGTCGTATCCGATGTTATTACCGACAGGGAAGTCATCGTGAACCACGCCAACTGGCACCGCAACAAGGTATCATTGAAAATGGGCGTCAAGGATGTATCCAAAAACAATGATTGGACGTTGGTCCGGGTCGAAAGTCATCCGGGTCGGTATGGCAGTTTCTACCCGGTGAACGGGTTCATTTATCCCAAAGTTGACGGTTAGCCTAAATCAATTATGTGTCGCATCCTGCGCACATCCGACGGATGCGTCAGAAGCGGCCCTTTTTCGGAAACAAATTACATACACGAATCGCCTGCGTATGGACCAAGTGTGGCGGTGCTTTCTCGCATATCGGATAGAGCAAGGCTCTTTAATGAAGGTCTCGTTTGGGCTGTAACCAGTCTACCCAACTGATTGCAGAAGGTGTCGGCTATGAGCCCAAAGCAGTCCAAGTGCAGCGACAAAGCACTCGACGCGAAGGTTGCATGACCACTTTGTCTAAAGCCATAGACTTAGTCGCACAAATCCAAAGCTTCTATTGAATTCTGGGGCATCCGTTTAAACTGCGCACTACGTGGAAGAGAAACCAGATTATTCGGTTTGCTTCAGTGCAGGAAGGCTTCGATACGTGTTGAACCAAAAACTCAGCCCTACAATTTTCTTGCTTCGCCATGGTGAAACCGAATGGAATTTGCAAAAACGACGTCAAGGTCGGCAGAATTCGCTCTTGACCAAGCGAGGGGTTGCTCAGGCAGTAGCGAGTGCAAAAAGACTAAGGCACCGCCTATGCAGCCGTCACCCTCTGACGGTAATTTCAAGTCCACTTGGTCGAGCGGCACAGACGGCTTCCATCGTCTTCGAGGAACTTGGCCTACCACCAGAAACCATCGAATATGAGAATAGTTTGATGGAATGCAGTTTTGGACAATGGGAGGGCTTGACTGAAAACGAGATCATAGGGCGGTTTGGGGATCTGGCTGCAACTTTTGGTGTTTGGCATTTGAGTAGACTGGCGAAAAGCTACCGACAACAGTTTGGAGAACTTCCTTCAGAGTCTCGAAAAGCAACGGGCACCCAAATAGCCTGAATGCGTCAAGCGGACATTTATGCAGCACTAGCAATTGACTGCTCTGTCCCGCTCTGCCGGCCGCGGGCAACGTGCCGATCTCGCAGGCACTGGGAATGGCGGGTTCAATGAAGCCGCATTGCGTAGTGAACCGACGCGCTGAATGGCTGGTATGGGCCGTCTTCAACCTAACCGTTTCTTGAATCTTAGAGTGGCCGCCAACAATCCGAATACCGCAAATCCGATCATCCAGAGAATTCCCCAGCGCAACTCGTATAACGACGCGTCACGCAGGACCACGCCGCGGATCATGTCCATGAAATGGGTTGCCGGCAGGACCTGAGCAATCATCTGGACGGGTTGTGGCATACCGTCGAAGGGGAACATGAAGCCCGACATCAGGATTGAGGGCAGCAGGACAAAGATGGTCATCTGCATTGATTGAAGCTGGTTTTGGGCGAGTGTCGAAATGACCAGCCCCAGCGAAAGGCTGGCAACAATGAACAGCAACGTTACCACCAGCAATACACCCAGCCCACCGTTGATCGGGACATCGAAGAGGATGTGCCCAAGGCCGAGGATGATTGCGACCTGTATCAGGCCCAGAAAGATGTAGGGGATGATCTTGCCGATCATCAGTTCGATCGACCGGATTGGCGTGTTGATCAGCATCTCCATATTGCCCCGCTCGCGTTCGCGGACGATGGCGGCCGAGGTGAACAGGATCATCGTCATGGTCAGGATCACGCCGACAAGTCCCGGCACAATATTGACCGCCGACCGCTGCTCGGGGTTGAAATAAAGTGTCACCTCAAACGTAGGCACTTGCCGGTTTGGAGGCTGTTTCAGCAGTTCCGTCAAAGGCATCGTGCGCAGGGATTTGATTGCACTGGCCACCATCGTGTCCGAGCCATCGACGATCCAATGGGCAACAGGCCGGCTGCTGGTCTGGTCCGTTGCGTTGGGCAGACCCAGCCCGACAGATGGGCTTCGGGCAAGGCGTTGGCTGACGTCTCGAGGAATGATTAGCGCGGCGCGCACGCGGGATTCGGTGATCGCGCGCTCGGCTTCTTGCGGGGTTGTTAGCTGTTCGGTGATGGTCACGACCTGCGTGGCCTGAACGATCTGTGCCAATGTGCGGGACAACTCGGTTCCGGACTGGTCCACCAGTGCGACGGGCACATGGCGCAGGTTGGTGTTGATCGCATAGCCAAATAGCAGCAGCTGGATCAGGGGGATCATGATCACCATGGCGAAGGTCATCCGGTCTCGCCGCAGTTGCAGCAATTCTTTCTTCAGCACAGCGGCGATGCGGCGTGGCGAGATCACTGTTCAGGCCCTCGTGTGGCGCTGACGAACACGTCTTCCAGATTTGGTCGCTGCGGGGTCAGGGACAGGTCGGGAAACGCAGCAAGTTGGCCGCGCAACATGTCCACCGGCTGAGGTTCGGATTTGTCCACCAGCACACGCAGCCGCGACCCGACTTGCGCAGTCGACAGGATTTTGGGTTTGCCGTCCAACGCGTGTTTGACCTTGCGCAGGTCCGGGCCTTCAACTTCGACAACATCGGCCTGCAGATCATCCATCAACTGGCGCGGAGACCCGTCCGCCTTTTTCACACCGTGTTGTAGGATCGCCAGCCGATGACAGCGCTCGGCCTCGTCCATGAAATGGGTCGAGACGATCATCGTCGCGCCCTGATCGACCAGATCGAACAACTGCTCCCAGAACGTGCGGCGGGTTTCAGGATCGACAGCTGATGTTGGCTCGTCCAGAAAAAGCAGTTTAGGGCGGTGCAAGACGGTCGCCGCTAGGGCGAGTTTTTGTCGTTGTCCGCCGCTCATGCTTCCACTGAGCTGATGTACGTTGGCCGTCAGGTCGTAAGTATGCAGCAGTTCGTCGATCCGGCCCGCTGCCGATTTCGTTGGAATGCCATAGATATCCGCCGCGAACCGGAGGTTTTCCAGTACTGTCAGGTCGCGGTAATACGAGAAGATTTGAGTCATGTACCCGATCTCGTTCTTAAGCGGCTCTGCCGCCTCGGGCATCGACCGACCCAAAACCGAAATCGCCCCACTGCTTGGGGTCAGCAGGCCGGTCAGCATGCGCATGGTTGTGGTCTTGCCGCAGCCGTTGGGGCCGAGAAACCCATAAATCTGGCCCGTTCGGATCTCGAGGTCCAGATCGTTAACGGCGGTGTTTTCCCCGAACCGGCGGGTCAGACCCTGCGTCGAGACGACGACATCATTCATGGCATAGGGACCTGCACGGGCACTCCGGCGGGCAGGTCCGGGGATGCGGTGGGCAGGTCAATCTCAGCCAAATAAACAAGGCGCGTGCGGTCGTCCTTGTTTAACCCGTAATAGGGGGTGAAGGACGCGTCGTCGCTGACCCAGCGGATCACGCCGTCCAGCGGATCGGCCAGCCCGTCAACGCGCACTTCCAGCGTATCGCCGGGTTTGAGATTGACGCGATGCGGCTCGGGCACATAGACGCGCGCGTAAGGCGTCTGGCCCGTGACCATCACGGCGACGGGGCTGCCGGATGTTACCCGCTCTCCAAGGTTCCACGGCAAGGAATCCAGCACTCCGTCACGGGTCGCCGTGACCGTCAGATCATCCAGAACGGTCCGCTCGGCGGTCACCAGGGCCTCAGCCGCACGCACGTTGGCCTCGGCAACCGCAAGGTCTTCGGGGCGGGTGCCATTTTGCAGTTCCTTCAGGGATTCACGCGCACTTGCCAACTCGGCCCGCGCTGAATTCCGCAGCGCAAGGTCATTTGCAACCTGCGCTTCTGTCACGACCGAGTTCTCGACCAGTCTGGCATTTCGGTCATAGATGGCCTCGGCATCGGCCAGCCGCGCAACGGCGCCTGCCACCTTGGCCTCGGCAATCGCAATCTCTTCCTCTCGCGGTCCGACCTGCAGTTTCAGAAGGGTGGCTTGCGCCTTCTCAAGCTCAGCCTGCGCCAGACTTAGTTTTGCGGTCTGCAAAGTGGGGTCAAGCTGAACCAGAGTATCGCCTGCCCGGACGGCCGTCCCTTCGGCCACCGGCAAATCCACAACTATTTCGCTGGCCGTCGCGGTCAAAGCCACCCGATCGCGCGCCAATACGCCTAAGGCGACGCTGGTATCGGACCCAGAGCACCGGTCCAGAAAGGCGGGCAGTACAGCCGCAAGGATCAAGGGTATGGGGATCGTCAGATTCAACAGGGTTCCCTCCGGTGCTTGGCCTTTAAACGCGTTGGGCAATAGTCAAAGCATAAAATCAGGAAATCTGATTTATGTATACGGTTCAGCCACAACAGATGGCAGGGCAGGTTCATGCGGGCAGGCGCGCTAGCCAATCCTCCAGCTTTTCTCCGATCAGATGGGGGTTATCTTCTTGCAGGAAATGAATCCCTTTGCCGATATCCACAACTTCGAGGTTCTGGATGGTCTGATGGCACCATTTGACCTCTTTCGGCCCGATGGTGCCTCCGGGCGTGGCGTGGAACATCAGCATCGGGGTTTGCGTTTCTCCTAGCCAACGGCTGTAGGCGCTGACGATCTCATGAACGTCCGAAGGTGCGCCGTCGATCGGTATTTCACAAGGCCACACCCGGACTGGCTTGCGGCTGCGCGCTGTGCGAAATGGCGCGCGATAGTGCTCCATTTCTTGCGGTGTCAGATCACGCACAATGGCGCTTGGCAGGACTTTCTCGACGAACATGTTCAGGCCCGAAATCATCAGCCACCCCAGACCCGGCGTCCGCATCATGCGAAACCCGGCGCGAAAATCTGGCGGGAACCCGGCCCAACTCATCGGGCGGACCACACCTTCCATGAAAGCGATGCCACGAGTGTTCTCAGGATGCCGGTGCGCATAGTGAAAACCCAAAGCCGAGCCCCAGTCATGGATGACCAGCGTCACGTTCTTCAGTCCCAGCACCTTGATGAACCCGTCAACGTAGGGAACGTGGTCGACAAAGCGGTAGGGAATATCCGGGTTATCCGATTTGCCCATGCCGATCAGATCCATCGCGATAGCGCGGCCCTGCCGGGCGGCATAGGGGATAATGTTGCGCCACAGATAAGACGAGGTGGGATTGCCATGCAGAAACAGGACTGGCGCGCCTTCACCTTCGTCGACATAGTGGATGCGCTGCCCATTCACCTCGACATACTTCGAGTCAAACGGGAAGTCGGGTGAGATCTCTTGTTCGGTACTCATTGAGCCGCCCTTTCAGCTTTGTGCGTTTCTTCGATCAAACCCAGCGCTTCATCATACCATGCGGGGCGGGACGCCCAGCCGGCAATCGCGTTAACGGGTTGGGACGGCGGGCGTGACAGACTGCCAACGGGAACAACCAGAAACTTGCCGTTCTGTGTCTCGAATGGCAGCTTCGTCCTGCAGCTTCGGCAAATCACCCGACGCACCTGGGAATTGGGCACATCGAAAGATGTCAGTTGCTCTTGGCCTTCTAGCCATTCGATCCGGTCGGGCGTGGTTAACGCATTCGCAATATGGGCTGAGCCCGAGGCCTTCTGACAAATGCTGCAATAGCACAGTTTGAATGCGGCCAAGTTGTCCTGAACCCGATAGCGCACCGTGCCGCAGATGCATTGGCCGTTAATTTCATTTGGCTGGTCCATAGGTGTGCTCCCATCAGCCGTGAAAGGCAAAGTACGCACGGACCGAGGCGGTAGAGGTCAGGCCCATGGTGATGATAGCGATGATAAAGCCGATGACCGCCGTCGCTGGGATCGAGACCAGAAAACCAACCACAATCGCTGCGCGGATACCGATCATGCTGCGCTTGAGAATGGATGCGACGATGCAGGTAAAGGTCACCATATAGCCCAGCATCGTATAGAGTATTAGGTTGGCGGCTTGCGGGCCAGCCAGCTCTCCGACCTGCAGGCCGTAGAATTTGAAGGCGGCGAAAAAGCCAAAGGCCAGCAGGATTTTCAGCGCGTTCAGGATGAAGATCATGCGCAGAGTGACGGGCTTTGAGGCCCCGGTTGTCGGGTCGATGGCGGTCATGTCTGAACTCCGTTTCGGATAGGTTACGCAGCATTTGCCGCCGCGCATCCACAATGCTATCCATGTGGATAGGAACTGATTACTATCCAAGTGGATAGAAAAAGCAAGGAGAAATCTGTGGCGCGCAAACGCAAGACGGATCACGACAGTGCTGTGGCAGGGGCGCTGGACCTGTTTTGGCGGCGGGGGTACCACGGTGCCAGCACGCGGGAGCTTGAGCAGGAGACGGGGCTGACCCGATTCACACTGCAAACGACGTATGGCGGGAAAGAGAAGTTTTTCCTAAAGACTTTGGACACTTATCTGGATACTGCCGAGGCCCGGCATTTCCCTGATCCCGAAACCTATTCTCTGGATGATCTGGCCGGTTGGTTTCGGGGCATCGCATCAACCGAGCGGATGCCAAAAATTGAGGATGCCGGGTGTCTTGCCTTTAATTCGATCAGTTCATTCGACCGCTCTGATCCCGAGGTCAACGCACGAATCGAGCGGTACCTTACTGCACTGGAGGGGCGGTTCGCGGCGATACTGAGCCGGGCAAAGGGTGACGGGGCCATCCGTTCCGAGGTCGATCCGGATGAGTCCGCACGGGTGCTGATCGGTCTCTTGCTGGGCCTTCATACGATCATGAAGGCCCGAACCTCGGATCAGTTTCCGCAGAGCTACTCCGAGGCAGCGGTCGGGCTGATTGAAGGGTGGAAAAATCAGTAAGTTACCAAACATACAGGCGCGACTCTCCTTTTGCGGCGTAAGAACTGCGCGCCTGCAGCGAATGTCTGCATAGTGGACTGCCACCGCAGCATTGTGGTTGGCTGTTGACTGACTGCTTTGAGGAAGCTGCAGTGCAGCGCGCGCAGCTTGGCCAGCGGCAGGTCTGGGCCGTCACCTTCAGCCTCGTTTCACCCCATCTACAATATGCTTCGCCTGCTTTGGGGTCGTCTTTGAACCCTTCTATATCGATGCTACGCCTCGTATGGACGGGTATCGCGACCTATCTGATGCACGAACATGAAAGGAGATGAGGCAATGAAATCCAGAACGATCTGTGCATTTGCCTTGGTCGGGTTTGCCGTCATCGCTGCTGCGGTCGCCTGGCTCGCGCCTTCAGGCACACAGGCTGAACCGTCAGAGCAACCGAATGAGCCCGATGTTGAGGTAGGTTCGGTGCTATATGTCGAGTTCTGCGCGTCCTGCCATGGTGCCGATCTGGAAGGGCAGCCCAACTGGCGTGCTCCGAATGATGACGGCACAATGCCTGCACCGCCGCATGACGAGACCGGCCATACCTGGCACCACGGGGATGCGTTGCTGTTTGACTATACCAAACAGGGTGGTGATGCGGCGCTGGAAGCCCGCGGCGTGTCCGATTTTGCCAGTGGCATGCCGGGATTTGGCGACAGCCTGAGCGACCAGCAAATCTGGGACATCCTGGCCTATATCAAATCCACTTGGCCAGAGCGCATCCGCGAGATGCAGGCGGTACGCACCGAAAGCGAACAGATGCTGGGCGGCTCATGATTGCCCGCTTGACACATATCATGACACTTACCCGCGGTTTCGGTCACAAGATCCAAAGTCACACCGCAGCCGCGAACACGGAAAGGAATTGACATGACCACCCCGACACTCGACCGCCGCCTTTTCCTCGCTGGCCTTGGTGCCTCCGGCACTGCTCTGGTCACGCCGGCTTTGGCAACGACTAAACCGCAGGTGCAGGTCCTCAAGGATCCCAACTGCGGGTGCTGCGGAGCCTGGATTGACATCATGCAACGTGAAGGATTCGAGATGGAGGTGCAGAACGCATCTTGGGAGACCTTGTCGCAATATAAAACCACCAAGGGTATCCCGGATGAGATGGCCTCCTGCCATACCGGCCTGATCGAGGGATACGTAATCGAGGGCCATGTACCGCCAACCGATATCCGGCGCCTTCTGGCCGAGCGCCCCGATGCAGTGGGGCTGTCCGTGCCCGGCATGCCCTACGGCTCGCCCGGTATGGGGCCGGAGAGCGAACGGGAGGCCTATTCGATCTTCCTGATCCGCAAGGATGGCACAACAAAAGTGTTCAATCACTACGAGGCAGCGTGATCGGCAATGTTTGTGTCAAACGCAAACGGAATTGCGTTCGTTTAGGTTACCTTTGCAGTCGCAGTGAATGGCAGCAAAGTGGGCAGCGATTGCAGCAACTGAAGAGCGGGTTCAAGGTCGGCTGCGGGCCGGGTCGTAGTGATTATAGATTGATCGTGGATTCAGTCTGTCATAGCGTTCGGCTAATGTCCGAGTTTCTCCATCTTGTTGTCTTAGAGCGCCACTCCGCTCATCGTCGAAAGCGTTTTGCCGGATAGCTGGTTTTTGCATTTGGGACCCACCTGGAAAATAATTTTGGAGACCTCAGATGACTGAATTCACAGAAATTCCGGTGCTCGATCTTGCACCTCTGATCAATGGCGATGATACAACCAGCCTTGCCTTGGAATTTGCTGAAGCCTACGGAAAAACCGGTTTTGGGTACGTTGTTAACCACGGCGTTGACCCGGACTTGCGCGCCACCGTTTTTGCCGCCTCAAGGGCGTTTCACGCCCTGCCGGAGATCGAAAAACAGGCAATCGCACTTGATAAATGCCATCGCGGCTACATCGCGATCAACACATCCACGGACGTGAACTCTGATCTTGCCAAGGTGACCAAACCCAATCAGTCCGCGTCGTTCATGATGATGCGCGAGGATGCAGAGGTCGACCCTGCCATCTATTTGTCCGGACCAAACCAATGGCCTGGACTGGGAGGGTTCCGAGAGGCTTGCGAGACTTATGCCCAGGCAATGACAAACTTGGGCTACAAACTCATGGGTCTCGCCCTTGATGCTATTGGCGTCGACGATCGTTCGATCCTCGATGCGTTCCAGACGCCAACAATTTGGCTGCGCTTGCTCCACTATCCGCCACAGCCGCCGCAGGCTCCGGAAGATCTGTTCGGGTCTGCCCCCCACAAGGACTTTGGATGCCTGACATTACTTGCACAGGACAATGTTGGCGGTTTGCAAGTCCAAACGCCCGCCGGCCATTGGGTGGATGCACCGCCAATCGAAAATGCCTTTGTGGTCAATGTGGGCGATATGCTGCATCGGCTCTCGAACGGAAAGCTGTTGTCCACTCCGCACCGGGTGATCAACGCGACCGGACAACAGCGCTATTCCGTTCCGTTTTTTTTCGACCCACATGTCTCCGCCGAAATCGCACCACTCCCGGGGACGGGGACTGCGAGGTTCGCTCCCCTGAACTTTGGAGAGTTTCTGAGAGGCGAACTGGAGGCGAGCTACGACGCACATCAGGTTGGCCAGTCGGATAGCCACGGCGACCGTTGGTCTGATCCTGGCCAGCATTCTGGGTGGACCCATTGCCCGTTTTCTCATTCAAAAGAACGACCTCAAGAGTGTCGACGACGCAGAAGTAGAAGTTGCGACGGTTGCGGAGCCAACTACCGACCAACCATCGACAGTTACTCATGTAGACCTGATGAATTGTGTGCTCTGGATTCACATCGCAATCGCGATTGGGTATTCCGTATTTGAAGCACTTGAGGCAGCAGGAGTTAAACTGCCCCTGTTCGTGCCTTGCCTCCTAAGTGGCATCTTGCTGTCGAACTTGCTGCCGCCCTTGTTTTCTAAGCTCAAATGGCCCGCGGGCACTCCTGCGATGAACGTGATTTCTGAATTCAGCCTGTCAGTGTTTTTGGCAATGTCGTTGATGAGTATGGAATTGTGGACACTCGCCAGTAGCGCGGGCGTTCTGATCACAACCATGCTTTTGCAATCAATCGCAGCCGTAGCATTCATAATTTTCATCGTGTTCCGCCTTATGGGGAAAAACTACTTCGCAGCCGTCATATCAGCTGGTTTTGCTGGGTTCTCGTTGGGTGCGACACCGACAGCCATCGCGAATATGACAGCGGTCACACAACGCTATGGCCCCTCGCCGGTGGCGTTCATTGTTCTGCCTTTGGTGTCAGCTTTCTTTGTCGATCTTGCGAACGCGTTCATAATTCAGTGGTTTCTTGGATTTGGTTGAAGCATTGTGTTTCACGCCCAAGCCAAAGAACTACCTCCGCAGATCTAAGTCTGCGCAGTCACTTATGGGTTGTGCAGCGAACGACAACATCTAGTCCCAAACCTGCGAGATGCTGCGTCGAATGAATGTCCGTTGTTTTTAAGCGAGACCGACTGGCTAACTCCCGATCATCTCTTCAACCGCGAGGTTAAAACTATTGAGCGCGCCCTCAAATCGGCCGAACAGATGCGTGGGATTGCCGCGTGATGCAAAGCCGCCACTCGTACCAAAACGTTGCGGTACTCATTTGCATAGCCATTTCATTGTGGATGGCGTTTTTAACATATTCGTTTGCCTATCGCCGTGGTCAGGTCGGATTGCCGTTTATCGGTCTGCGCCTCGTGTCAACGATGGCCCGCCGGGCAACCCTCATACTAAACGGATTCTTTTGGTGCTGCCCCACGCGATTAACGAGCAATGCCTGATCATCATCAAAGGTATAAGATATTGTAATTTCTAGGTGATTTGGTCGGAGTGAGAGGATTCGAACCTCCGACCCCTGCCTCCCGAAGACCGGTGCAGAGGGCCAAGTTATTGAATTTTAGTCAAAGGAGCCCTGTTTTCCAGGCGTTGTCGCCAATCAAACCAGCCAAGTTCAGGTTCGGCAGGTTCATTGAACCTCAGAGCACTGTCTACATGGTCCGCTAGTTATCGTGGTCTATGTTCAGTGCTAGTTTGTTCTCTACATTATTGCCCAGATCCAGCCCACTTATGCACGGTGAAGAGCTTTGCCATGAGTCAGGCCGTTCACTTTCTCCAAGATTGCGTCAGCGTCAATGCTGTGGTGGCGATATAGATCGCCGATTGTTCCGGTCTGACCAAAATGCTCGACACCCATTGGGATAGTCTGATGTCCAAGCACTGC
The DNA here is from genome assembly GCF_056536985.1 of Ruegeria sp. CH8. Classification (NCBI taxonomy): domain Bacteria; kingdom Pseudomonadati; phylum Pseudomonadota; class Alphaproteobacteria; order Rhodobacterales; family Roseobacteraceae; genus Ruegeria; species Ruegeria sp. CH8. Next base: position 100,492 of record NZ_JBQFQR010000009.1, read on the forward strand.
CCCGAGCCAGGATAGAGTTGCAGGATGACCATCGATAACGGTGACGAGCTTGCAGTGTGACGGAAGGTCGGACATCAGGGTTTCGATGTGAGAGCGTGCCGCTCGATTGCCGCGCGAACGCGCTCGTTGAGCGGCGGTCCATCCAGCATTCAGGCGATCTGCGGATGTCACGGCCAATACACCTATGTCGCGACGGCCTTCACCAATCATACCGGCAGCCTTGATTGCCTCCGGCGCGACTGCTCCTTGATAGGCGACTACAACTTCGCAATTGGGCCCGGGTTTTCTTAGCCAATAGGCCCCATCGATGGCGCCTTGGCGGAACTCATTGTCGACACGCTTTCCAGGCTGTTCAATCGGGTTGGTGGTCAGGCGCAGGTAGACAGACCCTCCGGTTTCATCGCGCAGCCATGTGCGCTCATCGGGCTGTCCTTCGCCATCGCGCTGAAGGTAGTCGAAGGCCCATTCCATAATCACCGCCAGCTCGTCGGCAAAGGCGGGTTCAAAAGCGGCCAACCCGTCTTGGCTCATCCCGATGAGCGGTGTTCCAACGGACTGGTGTGCTCCACCTTCTGGAGCGAGTGTTACACCCGAAGGTGTGCCAACCAGCATGAAACGAGCGTCCTGATAACAGGCGTAATTTAAGGCATCGAGGCCGCGGCTGACAAATGGATCATAGACGGTGCCAATTGGGATCAGCCGCTTACCGAACAGGGAATGCGATAGTCCCGCCGCTCCAAGAAGCAACATGAGATTCATTTCGGCAATACCAAGTTCGATATGCTGCCCTTCCGGCGTGAATTCCCATTTCGCCGTCGAAGGGATCCGGTGTTCTATGAAGGCGTCGGCTTGCTCGGATCGGGCGAACAGTTTGCGCCGGTTCACCCAAGGACCAAGGCTTGTCGTGCCTGTCACATCCGGAGAGGTTGTCACTATGCGTTCGGCCAATGGGCTGTCGCCTTTTGATAGATCGTCAAGGATCTTGCCAAAAGCCATCTGAGTCGAGATTTCGCGACTGGTGTCGATCTCGATTGTCGGCACATCCAGCTTGTCATCAAAATAACGGCGCGGACCTTTGGCAAAGAACGGTGTTTTGGCCAGAAAATCTTTGAATGCGTCTGGATCCTGCACTGTCGCAAGCGGCTCCCATTCTTCGCCCTTCGGCACACCCATATGCGACTGCCACGCGGCGAACTGGCTATTGTTCATCAGCCCGCCGTGATTGTCCTTGTGGCCTGCAATAGGAGTGCCCCATCCTTTGATTGTGTAGGCTAGGAAACATGTTGGGCGATCATGATCGATGTCAGCAAATGTTTGGGCCATGGTCTCGACGCAGTTGCCGCCGAGGTTCTCCATAAGGGCTGCGAGCTCTGCATCCGTGCGCCGTTCGATCAGATCAGTCACATCCCCCTGATCCCCCAGATCGTCCATGAGGCGCTGTCGCCAATTCGCACCGCCCATGAAAGTCAAAGCGGAGTAATCCTGGTTGGGGCAAGCGTCGATCCAATCACGCAGGCGGTCTCCGCCGGGCTCGTCGAAGGCAGCGCGTTGCAAGACGCCGTATTTCACACGAACGACATCCCAGCTGAAAGCATCGAAGATTTTCTCGATCCGTTCAAACAGTCCTTCCCGGACGATACCGTCCAGCGACTGTCGGTTGTAATCGATGATCCACCACGTGTTTCGTAGGTCGTTTTTCCAGCCTTCTTGTAATGCCTCATAGACGTTGCCTTCATCCAGTTCGGCATCGCCTACCAGGGCTACCATACGACCCATTGGCGCGTCTGAGCCCCAGCTTTTGGCCTTGATGTAGTCTTGAATGATCGAGGCAAATGAGGTGATCGCGACACCTAAACCCACAGACCCGGTCGAGAAATCAACATCATCAATATCCTTCGTCCGGCTGGGATAACTTTGCACACCCCCAAATCCGCGGAAATTCTCCATCTTCTCGCGTGTCTGATTGCCCATGAGATACTGCATCGCATGAAAGACTGGCGAGGCATGGGGTTTGACTGCAACCCGGTCCTCAGGGCGTAAGGCCGAGAAGTAGAGCGCGGTCATGATCGATACCATCGAAGCAGACGACGCCTGATGGCCGCCAATCTTGATCCCATCCACCTTTGGTCGGACATGGTTGGCATGGTGGATCATCCAATGCGACAACCACAGCAGGCGCTGTTCAACGATCTTCAGTTGGGTGGGATCAACGTGCATGGCGGTCTCCGGATTCAGGCGGCGCTGCGGGCAGGGTAGGGCAAAGCTTGTTCTAGGTCTGCAAGGATATCTTCAACATCCTCCAGCCCGACGGACAGACGGATCAGGCCATCGCTGATCCCGTGCTCGGCTCGCTCTTCTGGAGTATAGGTCGAATGAGTCATGGATGCGGGGTGCTGGATTAGGGTTTCTGCATCACCCAAGGACACCGCACGCTGGATCATGTTCAGACGGTTCATGAATTCAATCCCACCGGACAGGCCGGACTTGATTTCAAACGCTATCATGGCGCCGGGTTGGGACATCTGGCGCTGCGCGACATCATGCTGGGCAAAACTCTCAAGTCCGGGGAAATAAACTTCGCCGACAGCGGGATGTGCTTCGAGGAAGTCTGCGACGACCTTGGCGGACGCACAGTGGCGATCCAGACGCAGGTTCAGTGTCTTCAGACCACGCAGGATCAGCATCGCGTTGAAAGGGGCCATTACCGCGCCGGTCATGTCCTTCATCCCAACAAGTCGGATCTCAGCAATCTGTTCGGCGGACCCGACAACCAGACCGGCTACCACATCGCCATGCCCACCCAGGTATTTGGTGGCGGAGTGCAGAACGATATCTGCTCCGTGTTCGATCGGGCGGGACAGATACGGGCTGGCATACGTATTGTCGACGACGACCGTTGCACCGACCGAGTGCGCAATTTCGGCGCTGGCGGCGATGTCCACCAAGCGCATGTTCGGATTAGCCGGAGTTTCGAAATAGACAACGCGGGTTTTGTCGGAAACGGCTGCTTTCAGGTTCTCAGGGTCTGTCATGTCGACATGTGTGATCGTGACACCCCATTTCGCCAAGCCGTGACGCATAAAGGCGAAGGTGCAGCCATAGAGCGTTTTGTCCACGATGACTTCGTCACCTGGCGACAGCAGGGTCCAAAGCACTGCCGTGATCGCCCCCATGCCACTTGAGAGAGCTAATCCAGCCTCGGCCCCCTCAAGCACGGCAATGCGTTGTTCCAGAAGGTCGCATGTGGGGTTCGAAATACGGCTGTAGATATGACCTTCACGCTCTCCAGCGAACATCTCTCCACCAGCTTCAGCGGTTTCAAAGGTAAACGTGGACGTCAAATGCAGCGGTGGTGTCAGAGCACCGTCATTTTCCAGAGGGTTATATGCGTGGTGAATAGCGCGCGTGGCAAATCCGGTTGAACGAGTCATTGCAAGCTCCTGATTCATGTTGAAGCCAGTTTGCGCCTTTACTTTGAGCTAATGGTTGCGAAATATACCAACACGAGTGTTGATATTGGCATATTCTGCTAAGCAAGAGGGATAAATGGACGCTAAGGATAGGCAGATCATTCGAGCGCTACAACGGGACGGGCGCATGACGAACCAGGATCTTGCCGACGAGGTGAACCTGTCTCCCTCACCGTGTTTGCGCCGGGTCAAAAACCTAGAAGCCAACGGAGTGATAAAGGGATACAGCGCCGACGTTGACGCTGCCGCGTATGGGATGGCCATTACCGTCTTCGTGCGTATCCGGTTAGAGCGACACAACGAAACGGACGTTCAGAACTTCGAGAAACGCGTTCGGATGATCGATGAAGTTCTTGAATGCCACGTGCTGACCGGTGCAATGGACTACCAATTGCGGGTTTTGGTATCGGATCTCGAAGCCTACGAGGAATTTATTCGTCACCGAATTCATCCTATCGGTGGGATAGCCTCGATCGATACCAGCTTTGTCTATGGAACGGTAAAAAAGACCGCAATTTTTCCGCCCGGATAGATCGACCAAGTTAGAATGAGTTGTTGCCAATCGGCTAAACATTTTAGTTGATTCATTTTTTCCCTCCGCAATTTCCCATTCTCACCGTCGCTATATCAAAGACATGCAGCGCTTGCTGCATCACTTCTGAGAGGATAGCGATGACGAAGAAACCACACGAAAAAACAAGGTTGGCAAAATACGTCGAGCGCAGGGTGCTCGAATTGAAACCGACCAAGAGCCAGGCTGAGATTGCCGCCCTGGCCGGCTATGTGAACCAGAACATGATCACGATGATCAAGCAGGGTAGCTCCAAAGTGGCGCTCGATCGCGTCCCGGCGCTGGCGGCTGCGCTTGAGGCGGACCCTGCTTTCGTGATGCAGCTCGCTCTGGAGCAGGCAATTGGTCGGACGGCAGCTGAAGCAGTCGTGGAGGTATTCGGGGAGCCCGTCACGGCAAATGAAGTTGGCTGGCTGCAAGCGATCCGTGAGGCTTCCAACAATACCGATCCAAGGCTGACGAGCAGGTCCCAGGCTGCGATCAACGCGATCTTCGGGAGATAAAAACCATGTGTGATAAGACTGACGATTTGACTCCTAACGAACGCGCCTGGCTGCGCTTCCTGCGCGATGTTAGCAATGAAAGTGATCCCGGCGTTACTTTGCACCGGGTGCAGTTACTTCGGCGTCTATGCGGGCCTCAGGCGGCTCGATGAAAATCCATAGCATAACGGCGGTGAGGAATGATTGAAGTGCTGAGCTTCGTTGGATCCCTCTGGAGGCATGAAAACTGTTGGTGATGTCCTAGTTGACGGACACGAAAACGAGCTCCGGCAAAACCACCTCCCATGCATCGCGGCGGAGAGTGTGCTGGAAGGCTTCACCTGAGTCTTCCTTTCGCCATGTAAGGATAGCGGCGACTTCACCCCGATCAAACCTGGTATTTGGCGGGGGTGTGAAGGATTTGGACATGCGGCTCAGCACTTGCCCTTTTTCGTTGTGTAGCAACCAGCGGTCGCCGTCCTTTACCAATAACACTGCATCGCCGACGCGTGCCGCATTAACAGCACTCAGAGAAGAGTGGCCTGGATGCAGGCGTCCAGCATAGGAAAGATCAACCATCCGCGCCTCAGCCGCCTGAAAAAAACGACGGGGACCAGGCAACGCGTTCATGTCAGGCGTCACGCTACGGGTGAGAACTGAAGGTGCTCCTGTTGGTAGGTATTCATGGTTGTCGTTGCTCATTACTACAAGGCTGCGGCGGGCACGTGTCATAGCCACATAGAACAGTCGACGGGGTGCGTCCTGATCTTCGGACCGCGAGGGCCGCTCCCACCCGCCATCGAGAATAACTACATCATCAAATTCCAGGCCTTTTGCGCGGTGGGCCGTCAGCAGCTTTAACCCTCTTTGTTCATCCCAGCTATCACGGGACCATTCCGCGAACCATTCGACAATGTCTGGGACGGGCAGGCTGCGCGACCCAACCTCGCGTGCCAGTAGGCCCAGTCCTTCACCAATTCGATCGGTCCAGCGCGAATGCGAAAGTGTGTTCAGCACTTCGGTCAACTGATTGATCGAGTAAAGCTCTGAAGGTGTCTCGCGTAGGGCTTTGACAAACGCCTGCATCTCGCGCATCCGCCATAGGCTAGGTATATTTTCGTTAGCCATTTCAACCGGTATTCCGAGGTTTTCGGCAAAATCGCGCACCGGTATCAGCTTTCGCCAATCGCGCGAGACAATCGCGGCGCGTGACCATGTCCAATCGGGGTCGAGACGAGAGAGGCGGATCAACTCGTCTAGTGCGGCCATAGCCTGCTCTTCATTACCAGCGGGGCACTCAAGGATCTGCACACGGCCCTGAGCTACTGGATCCAATTTTGCCAGAGATCCACCGGCGTCAGCCTTCGTCCGGGCCTGATCTACGGTAATATCATGGCCAAGTTTCATACGCGCGGCGGCCCCTGCGATCACGGCGTTGGCAGTGGCGACGATATGACCGGTAGAGCGGTAGTTCTCGGTCAAGAAAACCGGTTTTGCGGCGTAGTCCTGTTCAAACTGGCGGATGTAGCGGATCGATGCACCGGAGAAAGCATATATATTCTGGTCGTCATCACCCACGGCAAAGAGACTGAGTCGCAGATCGGGATCATCCAGAGTTCTCCCTGCCACAGCAGCGATCAGCGCGTATTCATCTGGACCGATATCCTGATATTCATCCACTAAAATCCAACGATACCCCTGTATCAGTGATTCACGCAGCGCCTCGGCCTCTTGCTTGCTTAGACCGTCACCCCGTAGCAGTGCTGCAGCCTTTTGCAATAGAGCTTTGAAATCGGGGACGTCGGTTGATTGAATGCCGGCGAAACTAGCTCCGACCAGGCGCATAGCCAGTGAATGCACCGTTGAGACGGTTACTAAGGTTGAGTCATCTCCAACTAACCGGCGAAGGCGTTCACGTATTTCAGCGGCTGCGTGACGGTTGTAGGCCAGCACGAGGATACCGCGGGGATCCTCGCGTTTGATGCGCAGCAGATAAGCGATGCGATGAACCAGGACCCGTGTTTTGCCCGAGCCTGGTCCTGCCAGCACAAGGACGTTGGTTTGTTCCCGGTTGTCACGCACAATTTTTTGCTGCTCCAAATTGCCCAGGTTGTCGACAATTGCCTTATAGGTGGCACCAGTGGCCTGACGCCGGAATTCGGTCCCGCGCCCCGGCATCCATCGGCGCATGAAGGCGTCTTGCTCCAGCACGAAATAGTCGTCGGACAAGCGCTGCGCTGTCTCAATGTTCTCCAGTCCTTTTTCCGCGTAGGCTGCCATCACATGGGTTTGGATGGTCTGTTCGTCATAGTGTTCCTCGAGTGGTGCGAAATGCTGGACGGTGAAACTACCGCCTTTGGAGCCAAGATGCACCGTCATGGCAGGGCGAAAGATGGACAGTCCGCGTCCCAGCGTAACCACCTGCTGTTCATGCATCCACAAAAGTGCTCGGTCCATTAAGCGGTTTGGGTCTTTGATGCTGGTGCGCAAAAGCGTGTCGCCGGTAATCGTGGACAGCATCGCTCCCAGAGTGGTCTCGACCTGAATGTCCTTGCCGTGTGTGCTTTTCGGCACCAGGGTCAGAAGATGCGCCAGCAGGCGTTGTGCGCCCTGACGGCGCAACTCTGCGGTTTGAGCGACAAAGCGCCAAGACTGTTGAAGTCGCACAAGGAGGCTACCGCGCACTGATTTACGCAGAGAAAGGTTGCCACGCCCTCCCTCCGTATCACGTCCATCCTGTGCCATACCGCGCAGCAGGGTCTCCACCAGATCCGGACGCACCTCGCCATGGCCGCGCTGTCGCAATTCCTGACAGGCAATGGAGAGGTTGAGCGGAATCGGTTCAGCCTGATCGGCATCTGGGGCCATTTCGCGCATCACGGCGATTAGGTCTTCTTCTAGTCGCGCGGCCCGATCCAGGCGGACTTGCGATGCGTCGGTAACGCCATAGTGCACAAAAATGGTTGTATTGGTGTCGTCGCTGGCAATTCCAATCGCCTCCAGATCGGTCAGCGCTTTGCGCAACTCAGCGGAGGAGAGCCCGCTAGTTCCTGCTAATTCGTCGGTGGAAACACCTTCTCCCACTGGTGTGTTTACGATATGGCGCACTATTGCCAGCAGTTGTTTGCGCCGAGTGCCCGAGATATCTGCCTTTTCCAACAACGCGGCTGCGGCATCCACATCGCGCACGAGTAAGGAGGCGGGGAAGACCTGCACGCTGTTTTCTTCACGCCGCAACAGGCTCGCCTCCTCGAGCCAAGCGATAGCTGTTTTTACGCGCGTGTCTTCAGTGTTGTTATCGCGCAGAAATTCAAAGTCCTTTTCCTCTCGCACAATCTCGCCAGGAGTGGCGACGATCTTACCTTCGTCTCGAGTGCGCATATCCAAGCGACGTAGCGCTTTAAGGATGGCACCTATTTCATGCCGCGCGAGGCGGGAACGGGCCGAAAGGCTGAACTGGCGTTCAACATCCTCGGTGTTGAACAATAACACGCAGCTAGCGGGGTCGCGGTCGCGTCCCGCGCGTCCTGCCTCTTGTAAGTAATTCTCCAACGAGCCTGGCACGTCGCCGTGGACTACGAGGCGGATGTCAGGTTTGTCGATGCCCATGCCAAAGGCGTTGGTCGCAGCAATCACGCGCAATTCGCCGGTCCGGAATTGCTCCTGGATCTCGTGCTTTTCTTCGGGAGGTAGGCCAGCGTGGAAACGTTCGGCGCTGACACCCTGCTGTTTTAGGAATTCGGCTACGCGTTCTGTCGCACCTCGGGTCGCGCAATAAACCACGGCTCCGGAGACGCCAGAGGCGGGCAAGCCCTGTTCGATCGCGTTCAATATATCTGCGAGTTTCGTCGCACGCTGGGTTTCACGCACCGAAAAAGAAAGGTTCGTGCGCGACGCACCACCGTCCAGCAGGATCAGATCCTGATCCAGTCGTGTTTTGAAATGCTCTCTTATATCGTGCACTACCTCGGGTTTGGCAGTGGCGGTAAGGCAAAGTATTGGAGCGGGGGCATCGCCGGAGTTTTCTTTGATGAAGCGGCTGACGTAGCGGTAGTCGGGCCTAAAATCATGGCCCCATTTTGAGATGCAATGTGCTTCGTCTAGCACCCAAAGGCCAATTTCGCGTTGTGTCAGAGCGCTGCGAACTGACTTGTTGCGAAGCTGTTCGGGTGAAATCATCAAGATCGCAGCATCACCCATGCGCACTTTGTCCAGAGCGTCGTGACGTTCAGGCAGCGACAGAAGGCCGTTGATCGTGACGGCGGAGGATATCCCGGCTCTCGCCAGGCCCTGCACCTGATCTGCCATGAGTGCGACTAGCGGTGAGATAACGACGGTTAGCGCACCGGTCTTGTCGAACCGTGAAAGGGCTGGAATCTGATAGCAGACTGACTTGCCAGTTCCGGTCGGAAGGATGCCCAGAACGCTTTTGCCTGCCATCGCTTCAGCCACAATGCGTTCCTGCAAGGGTTGACCGAATTCGTCCACGGGTTCGGGTCTGAAGGACGGAAAGCCGAACCAGCGATCCAGCGCCCTTTTAGGATCGTTGTGTTCGACACACCATTGGCAAGAGTCCTCATTACAAGCAGCCTCTCGCAAGTGACGCACAATCAGAGAAGCTTCGCGGAATTGCATGCGAACCCAGGGAGGCATGACGCTGTCGCCGCCAGCAACAGAAATCCACGACAAGGCATAGGCCAAAGGCCAGGCAAGGTTCGGGTTTTCCATCCGGCTAAGAGTCTGTTCGAGCCGATGCAAGCAGACTTGTCCAGCCAAAAGGCGGCGAACGGCGTCAAAGGCTTCTTGTTTATTGGGTCTGCTAGTGCAACGCAAAGCAGTAAAAAGTGCGTCAAACCCTCCGCTGCGTGGGGGGCGTGTGGCAAGGAAATGATAGGCTGTCAGCGCATCCGGGGTCGTTGTGTTTAGCTTGGCGAACGCCTCGATCTGGTTTTGCAGAACCTCGAAGACCAGACGTGCATCCTTTTCGGGATCGTTGACATGACCCGATTGCAACCGTCCGTCGTGATAGTGTTTGACTAAATGGTGATAGGGGTTGCGCGGGAAGGCCAAAGGATTGAGCCAGAGTGTGTCGATTGGTGCCTCTGCCAAGGCGGCAAAGCGGGGCGCAGCAGCGGCTAGGTGGGGCAGGTCGTGGTGCAAGATGTTGTGGCCGATGACACTGTCGAAACCTTTACAATATGTGTCGAGTTGCGACAGTGCTGAGGCGGAGCTGCTTTTTTCAACTAGAGCCGGTCGGGAGTCATCGTTCGTTGTGGCAGCAAATGCGAATATCCGAGCGGATTTAGGATCCACTTCGAGGTCAATCGATACACAGCGCTCAAGAAAGCGCGAAATGTCCACCTGACCGTTCGTTATCATTGCTCGCCAAATTTTCTCTTTTAGTGTCTCCTTGATAGCTACCGGATTACAGACAAAAGAGAAGGTGCGTTTCAAATTGCTCTTCGCAATGTGGATTCCCCGCACTCCTCAATGGTTGCATAAGGTTGACAAAGGTTTACATCAGCCCCTCGCGGGATCGACGGATGTAAACCTTTCGACCTAAAAAACACCCCAAAATCAGGCCAAAGGTTTACACTAAGTTTACATTAAGTTGACAGATCCGGACCGAAATCGGGATTTTTCCGGAGAAATGTAAACCTTTGAATCAGACAAACCCATAAAAACAACGGTTCTCGGAAAACACATATCCGAAGACAGGCCAGAGAAGCGCGCACAGCGACGAAACACAGGCCCGACGACCTAGATACACATAAGAGAACGGACGTAACTCAGGCCTGCTCACAACGCTCCTGAGAGAGAACCACATTGAGAGCGAAAGCACACGTCTATGCCAGGCAGTGTATTGAGCTACTCCGGAGAGTAGAAACCGACGATTGCTAATAGTGGGGATTAGTCGTGAAAAGTGAACTGCACCGTATAGAGGCTGACTGTGCCTAGATATGCAAAGTAGTGCTAGGTCCGTCCTAAAAGCTGGTAATTTAAAAGGGAGGCTGGTGACGGGAGATTGTAGGGAGGAGCTCTCAGAACCGAAAACTGTTCCCGAGCTCAAGTTCACAGGTGTGGTGGATGCTCCGCAAACAGAATTGAACTGGATCAGCTCGACCTGAAAGAATGTGAGTTTGGGCATGTCGTAGACCCGATCTATCGCGTAACACATCAAAAGCAGCTTTTTCGAAGGGTGATAACTTGGACAAACTGTCAGTGATGCAAGCTTTTCGCCGTATCGTTGAACGCGGTAGCTTTGCCCGTGCGGCGGAAGACCTTGGTGTTTCTCCTGCGCTTCTCAGCAGAGAAATCAAGCTTCTGGAAGAAAGTTTAGGAACCGTCCTCCTCACCAGAACGACGCGATCTATGTCACTGACTGACACCGGCAGCCTTTATTACCACGATGCAATTGGAATACTCGACGCGGTCGAGAAAACGGAGCAAACCATCAGGGATGGTTCAAAAGCAGTGCGCGGGCATCTTCGGGTGAATGCATCAAGTTCTTTCGGCCAGACCGTTATCGCCCCTATGCTTCCTGATTTTCTGGAAACCTATCCCGATTTGCGATTTACGCTTTCGATGGACGACAAGGTGATCGATATGGTCGAGGGCGGGTTCGATCTATCGATACGTATCCGTGCTGCCATGCCGGATTCGGCACTTGTTGCCCGACGGATCGGCGTGATGCGGCAAAGAATATTTGCGTCTCCAGACTATTTAGAGCGATGTGGGACGCCGACCCAGCCGGCGGATCTGAAAACCCACGCCATCATCGGCTTTTTGCTTGCTGATCATTTGACGAGCTGGAAGCTCTCGGCCGCCAACGGTGTCACAGCATTAGAGCTTGATCCGCGCGTGCGGGTTGGCAACAGCCTCGTTTTGCGGGATCTGTTGATAGCGGGGCAAGGTATCGGAACCCTGCCGGAGTTCGTTTCTGATGCTCCTGAAGCTAACGGAACCTTGCTGAGAGTTCTTCCTGACCACGAATTGCCCGCGCCAGAGATATTCGCCGTCACAGCATCTCGCTTGGGAATGGACGCCAAGGTCACAGCCTTTCTTGATCATCTGCGCTTGGCTCTCAGATCGTGACTTTGTTCAATACAGGTAAAGAGTGATATCAAAGAGCGCGGCTTAATTGGCGGCGCAACAAATTCCATTCTCTCAGGGAACAAGTCACAGCCCTGAGAGGTATCCTATGTCACGTATTCTCGTTCTCTACTATTCAAGCTATGGCCACGTCCGCACATTGGCCTGTGCCGAAGCTGAAGGCGCCAGAAGTGTTCACGGCATCGAAGTTGACGTTCGGCGTGTGCCTGAAACCGTCCCTGAAGAAGTCCGCCAGCAGGCCGGCTATGTCGTCGATGATACGCCTATAGCCTTGCCGACAGATCTGGAAAACTATGATGCAATAATTTTAGGAACGCCGACCCGATTTGGCATGATGGCAGGCCAAATGAAGTCGTTCCTGGATCAGGCTGGCGGGCTTTGGGCCAGGAATGCTCTGGTTGGTAAAGTCGGGGCGGTCTTTGCATCTACGGGTTCGCAACATGGCGGGCACGAGGCGACCCTTCTGACAACTCAAGTCCCTCTTCAACACTTTGGGATGCTGATTGCCGGAATGCCTTACACATTTGCTGGCCAGACTACATCAGAAGAAATCATTGGCGGCGCACCGTATGGTGCCGGAACGATCGCCGGTGCTGATGGTTCCCGCTCGCCTACCGAAACTGACCTGGCAGGAGCGCGGTTCCAGGGCGCTCATGTTGCAAGGATTGCAGCGTGCCTCGCTGGAGCAAACCTGCAAGCGAAAGCAGCTTAACCCGCGCGCCTCTGAAGTCTCACTCAAATTCTGAAACGCCTCAGCCGGGAGACATACAATGTCACGCTCAACCGATATTCTTCTCACTTCACTCGCCCCAGCGGTATGGGGAAGCACTTATCTGGTAACTACCGAAGCGCTCCCGGCTGGCTACCCGATTACCCTGGCGGCGTTACGAGCTCTGCCTGCTGGCTTGTTGTTGCTTGCAGTGACGCGCTGCGTCCCACCACGCGAATGGCTCGGTAGAACTTTCGTCCTAGGCAGCGTCAATTTCGCTCTGTTCTGGGTGCTCCTCTTCGTTGCTGCGTATAGGTTACCTGGTGGCGTGGCCGCCACCCTTGGATCGTTGCAAGCAATGATCGTGATTTTGATGGCGTGGGGATGGCTGGGAACCCCAATCCGACTTGGTGCGCTTGGCGCCGCCGCAACTGGTGTTATGGGTGTGTTTCTGCTGCTGATCGGACCAGAAGCACAACTTGATTGGATCGGTATAGCAGCGGGTTTGGGAGGAGCCGCGTCAATGGCTGCTGGCACTGTTCTCAGCCGGAAATGGCAACCTCCGGTCTCGGCGCTGAGTTTCACAGCGTGGCAATTAACAGCCGGTGGTTTGATACTGTTGCCAGTCGCACTGTTCCTTGAGCCGCCTTTACCTGCGCTCAGCGCGACAAATGTCGCCTGGCTTATTTGGCTTGGGTTGATCGGTGCTGCAGCAACCTATGCTCTTTGGTTTCGTGGGATAGCGCGCCTGGAGCCCAGTGCAGTCTCGATGCTTGGCATGATGAGTCCTGTAACAGCTGTCGTGCTCGGCTGGGTATACTTGGGACAAACGCTTAGCCTCACTCAGTCTATAGGAGCAGCTATAGTTATTGGTTCTGTTGTGGTTGGCCAGAGCGCGAGCCGAAGGGACTATTTGGGTTTGAAAAAATGGAGATCAGCAACAGCTGGATCTGTCTAATGGGTGCTGAGTCGCAAACAATATACACCCAAAACTCTCGCAGAGCGCTGGAGCTGCAGTTCTGAGACTGTCCGCCAGCTCTGCAAAACCGGTCAGCTAGAACATTTCAGAGTTCGCCGTCAGTTTCGCATCCCGGCACACAAAGTAGAGGAGTATGAGCAGTGCAGGAATATAGCATCGGTCGACTCAACAACCGCTTCGTCGTTGTCTGGTATGAGGAAGATGGACGCAGACGCAGGTATCGTCTTGATGCGGACACCCTCGAAGGCGCGGAGGCCGAAGGCCGTGATGTCCTCCTCGCCCAGACATCCGGAAAGGATGAACTGACCGTAGCCGCAATTTGGAATGCTTACAGCGTGACAGTCGAGGGTCGGCCGGTGCATGAAAGCATGCAATACACTGGCCGTTCTGTGCTGCCTTGGTTTGGTGCCTTTCGTCCGGAACAGATAAGCGTGCGGGACTGTAAAGCCTACATCGCCGATCGGCGACAGGCAGGTATTCAGGACGGCACGATCTGGACGCAGCTTGGCAAGCTAAGGACCTGTTTGAATTGGGCTGAGAAGACCGGGCTGATTGATAGAGCACCCTACATCGAGCGCCCCAGCAAACCGGCCCCCAAAGAGAGGTATCTGACGCGCCAGGAGATTTCACAGCTCCTGGCGGTCGACTGCGCACATCACATCAAGTTGGCTATCTGGCTGATGCTGTCGACGGCAGCTAGGGTAACGGCCGTGTTAGAACTCACGTGGGATCGGGTGGACTTTGAGCGCCGTCAGATCAATCTCCGAACTGTTGACGGACGGAGGAAGGGCAGGGCCATCGTCCCCATGACCGAGAGCCTGTATTCTGCGCTTTTGAATGCCCAGAAAGCCGCATTATCTGAGTATGTCGTGGAATGGGCTGGCGGACCTATGAAGTCGATCAAGAAAGGCTTCAAGGCGGCCGCAGTCGCGGCGGGCCTGCCTGATGTGTCGCCACATGTGCTGCGGCACACAGCTGCAGTTCATATGGCGGAGGCAGGCACTCCGATGGATGAGATCGCTCAGTTTCTCGGTCATTCAGACTCTCGGATTACCGCATTCGTCTACGCGCGCTATAGCCCGGAGCATCTACGTAAAGCTGCCAGTGCATTGGAGTTCGACTAAAGCTCAGGTTCAACGAACCTCGGATCACTGCCTTGAAAACAACAAAGGCGCCCTTGGGCGCCTTGTTTTATTGGTCGGAGTGAGAGGATTCGAACCTCCGACCCCTGCCTCCCGAAGACAGTGCTCTACCAGGCTGAGCTACACTCCGACCGTGGCGGGTGATCTATACCCGGGGATTTGGATGTGCAAGAGGGATTTTGAAGCCGTTTGTTGGAATCCCAGACGGGCGACCGTCGATAATTCCCGTCAGGGCAGGGGAGCGGTCTGGTACAGCCGGATTTTCGTGCCGCCATGATCCACTACGGGCCCCGGGGACAGCAAAGGCAGGCGGGTGGCACGGGCGAGCGACTGGTTGCTGGTCACGATACCTGCGCGCCAGCCGCTAAACCGGGTCATCAGCACTTTGCCCAGGCTGCCATACAAAGAGCGCAGGCGCTTTTCGTCTCCGATTCTGGCACCGTAGGGCGGGTTGACGATGATCAGACCTGCTGGACCAACCGGAGGTTTGATGTCACTGACCGATTTGCACTGAAATCGGGTAAGTGCGGCTACTCCGGCGCGGTCGGCGTTGGTGGTTGCAGCGTCCACAGCACCAGTATTCCGATCGGACCCGTAGAAAACCATGTCCGTTTCTGACTGCGGATCGCTTTGTTGCATCGTAGCCCACGCTTCTGCATCGAAACCTTGCAGGTCCTCGAAGGAAAAATGACGGGACCGACCGGGGTTTAGACCTTGAGCAATCTCCGCCGCTTCGATGACAAATGTACCCGAACCGCACATCGGGTCCAGAACGGGTTCTGACCCGTCGAAGCCGCATTCACGCAGGAACATCGCCGCCATCGTTTCGCGCATCGGCGCCTTGGCCACCGCGGGTTTATGGCCACGTTTGTGCAGCGGCTCGCCCGAGGTGTCGACAGACAAAGTACAGATGTCCTTTTCGATACGCAGCAAAACACGCAGGCCCGCGTCAGATGAAATCGGTGCACCCAGCGTTTCCGAGATCGCCCGCTCGATTCTCTGACGGGCGGCACCTGCGTGATAGATACGTGACTTGCGGCTGGTAGCCTCGACCTTGACTGGAACGTCGGGGCGCAGGACATCGGACCATGGAAACTTGCGCGCTCGTTTATCGAGCTGCGCCAAATGGACAGCCGGAAAGCTGCCCAATCGAACCAAAACCTTGTTTGCCCCGCGCAGACACAGGTTTGCGCGCCAGACCTCGGGCCAGTCTCCGCGGCAACTGACGCCGCCGGGCACGATTTTGGCAGCACCGAATCCCTTCTCGACGGCTTCGGCGTGCAAAGGCGCCTCAAGCCCCGGGGTGGCCACCAGAAAAATCTCAAAATCGGTCGTTTGTTCCATTGGATGTGCTTACACTGGAAGCATTCCGGGTGCGACACGCAATTTGAGCTGCGACAAAACGTATGTCTTTAAAAGAAAGTGACATCCTAAGTTTAGTTTTTGCGGTAACAGGTTTGCTTTTAGCATCATCCCCGCGTAAAGGGGCCACAATCAGAATTACGCCCGCGGAATTCGGACGCATTTCGACGCTTTTGCGACGACTGTTTGAAAATCCCGCGTTATTGTCCGATCCTGAAAAGGTGTCGGCATGGCTGGCGCAGGTAAAGAGGCTTGGAAGACAGTAGCGACATGCAAACTTTCAAACTGAAAAAAGGGTTGGAGTTACCGGTGCAGGGCGCGCCGGAACAAACCATCCATCCGGGACCAGAATTCAAAACCGTAGGAGTGTTGGGGGGCGATTACCTTGGCCTGAAACCGCGTATGCTGGTTCAGGAAGGTGATGCGGTTCAGCGCGGTACGCCGTTGTTCTGCCACAAGGACGTTCCCGAGGCGATGATGGTTGCTCCGCTCAGCGGTAAGGTTGTTGCAATCAATCGCGGTGCCCGCCGAGTGCTGCAGAGCGTTGTGATCGAGGTTTCGGACCCGAACGATACGGGTGTTGATTTCTCGGGCGTCGGCAACGGTGACAGCGCTGAAGGTGTGGCCGAGAAGCTATGCGCAGCAGGCCTGTGGACGGCTTTCCGTACGCGTCCCTATTCGAGAATGCCGGCGCCGGGCAGCAAGCCGACTGCGATTTTCGTCACCGCGATGGATAGTGAGCCTCTGGCCGCCGACGCAGCCGTGATCATTGCTGATGCAGGTGAGGCCTTTGCCGCGGGCTTAGGTGTGATCTCCAAGCTGACCGAGGGCAAAACCTACCTGTGCCAAAAGGACGGCGATACCATTCCGGGCGCGGATGTGGCAGGTGTTGAGGCTGCGGCCTTCTCGGGCCCGCACCCTGCAGGTCTGGCAGGCACGCATATTCACTTTCTTGAACCGCTGGCAGGCGACAAGCAGGTCTGGACCATCGGCTATCAGGACGTGATCGCCATTGGCCGGCTGTTCCAAACCGGGCATCTGGACCCCAACGTTGTGATTGCCCTCAGCGGCCCCGGTGCGCGGCAACCGCGTCTGATCCGTACCGTGATGGGCGCTTCGACAGATGATCTGACACGCGATGAGGTTGATGTGGACGGCACCGCCCGGGTCATCTCGGGTTCGATCCTGTCCGGAACGCAGGCCGACGGTCCGACCGCCTATCTGGGGCGTTTCGCTCGGCAAATTTCGATCATTCGTGAAGATCACGATCAGCACACTATGGGCTGGATTCTTCCGATGCCGTCGAAATTCGCGATCCAGCCGGTGCTAGGATCCGCTTTTGCGCGCAAGCTCTACAAACTGACCAGCAACCTGAACGGTGGCCGCCGCGCCATGGTGCCGACGGGCACTTTCGAAGAACTGATGCCGCAGGACTACCTGCCGACACAGCTGCTGCGAGCGCTACTGGTGATGGATACCGATACCGCTCAGGCACTGGGTGCGCTGGAGCTGGACGAAGAGGACCTGGGCCTCGTCGGCTTTGCCTGTCCGGCGAAATATGAATACGGGCTGGCGCTGCGCGACTGCCTGACCAAGATTGAAAAGGAGGGCTAATCCGAATGGGTTTGCGCAGCTTCTTTGACCGGATCGAGCCGAACTTTACCAAAGGCGGCAAGTACGAGAAGCTTTTCCCCATCTACGAGATGGTCGAAAGCTTCATCTACACTCCGAAAACCGTAACCACCGTCGCCCCCCATGCGCGGTCCTATGTGGATATGAAGCGGATCATGACTTACGTCGTGATCGCGACAATCCCGTGCATCCTGTGGGGGATGTGGAACACCGGCTATCAGGCCAATTCCGCGATCGCGGCCTTGGGCGCGGATGCCGCCACCGGCTGGCGGATTGCCCTGTTGCAGATGTTCGGCATTTCGCTGGACCCCTCCAGCATCTTTGCCAATGTCATGCACGGGCTGCTCTATTTCCTGCCGATCTATATCGTGACGCTGGTTGCAGGTGGTATTTTCGAGGTCATCTTCGCCACCGTTCGTGGCCACGAGGTAAACGAGGGCTTCCTTGTGACCTCAATGCTTTACACGCTGATCATGCCTGCAAGCACGCCCTTGTGGCAGGTGGCCTTGGGCATCATCTTCGGCGTCGTGATCGGCAAAGAGGTGTTTGGCGGCACCGGCAAAAACTTCCTCAACCCCGCGCTGGTTGGCCGCGCGTTCCTGTATTTCGCATATCCGGCTCAGATGTCGGGTGACGCGGTCTGGACACCGGTTGACGGGTTTTCTGGCGCAACAGCTCTGGCGGTTTCCGCAGCCGACGGGATGCAGGCGCTGGCCGCCGAGGGCATCACATGGTGGAGCGCCTTCTTTGGCACCATTCAGGGCAGCTTTGGCGAAACCTCGACGCTGGCCTGCATGATCGGTCTGGCCTTCCTGCTGGTGACAAAAATTGCCAATTACCGCCTGATTTTGGGCTGCCTAGCAGGGACGATCATATTCACCTGGCTGCTGAATCTCATCGGGTCGAACACCAATCCGATGTTCGCGATGCCCTGGTACTGGCACATCGTGCTGGGTGGCTATGCGTTTGGTCTGGCCTTCATGGTCACGGAACCGGTGTCGGCAAGCCACACCAATCTGGGTCGCTATATCTATGGTGCGCTGATCGGTGTCATGGTCGTGCTGATCCGCGTCCTCAACCCGGCGTTCCCAGAAGGCATGATGCTAGCCATTCTGTTCGGCAACGTCTTTGCACCGCTGATCGACTACTTCGTCGTTCAGGCCAACATCAAACGGAGGGCGCGTCGCCATGTCTGATACGCAATCCCAAGAACCAAAAGGCGCGATCGCCAAGTTTCTGGCGGCCTCGCCGGATTCGGTTGGCAAGACAGTCTTCATCGCCGTGGCCGTCTGCCTTGTCGCGTCGATGGTCGTGTCCGCCGCTGCGGTCAGTCTTCGCCCGGTGCAAGAAGCCAACGCTCTGAAAGACAGGCAAGTGAACGTTCTGCAGGTGGCGGGTGTCTATGAGCCCGGCATTGACGTATCCGAGGCCTTCGCCGCGTTCGAGCCGCATGTGCTGGAACTGGCCACCGGCGAGTTCGTCGATGATCAGTTCAACCCGGCCACTTTCGACGATACCGCAGCCGCCAGCGACCCCGAGTTGAGCGTCGCGCTGGATGACGACCCGGCAGGGATCGGCCGAAAGGCAAAATACCGCGTGATCTATCTGCTGCGCGACGATGCAGGCGATCTGGACAAAGTGATCCTGCCGCTGCACGGCTATGGTCTGTGGTCCACGCTTTACGGCTTTATCGCGTTGGAGAACAACGGCAACGATATCTACGGCCTGCAGTTCTATCAGCACGGTGAAACACCGGGCCTTGGTGCCGAGGTGGACAACCCGCGCTGGAGAGCGTTGTGGAGCGGTAAAAAGCTGCGAGATGACGCGGGTGAACTGCAGATCACAGTTGCCAAATCGCAACCGGCAGCCGGACCTGATTTCTACGTCGATGCGCTGGCGGGTGCCACGCTGACATCCGTGGGTGTCGATAACCTGGTGAAATTCTGGATGGGTGACGCGGCCTACGCTCCGTTCCTGGCCAAGCTGCAAGCAGGAGAGTTCTAATGTCTCAGACCAAGAAAGAGATGCTGGTCGACCCGCTTGTCGACAACAACCCGATCACGCTGCAGGTTCTGGGCATCTGTTCCGCGCTGGCGGTGACCTCGTCGCTGCAGGTGGCCTTTGTGATGGCGCTGGCGGTGACCTTCGTGACCGCGTTTGCGTCGATGTTCATCTCGATCCTGCGCAACCAGATCCCGGGCTCAATCCGGATCATCGTGCAGATGGTGATCATCGCCTCGCTGGTGATCCTGGTGGATCAGGTTCTCAAGGCTTATGCCTTCCAAATTTCGAAAACCCTGTCGGTTTTCGTCGGTCTGATCATCACCAACTGTATCGTGATGGGCCGCGCCGAGGCATTTGCGATGAAGAACCCTCCGATGGCTTCGTTCATCGACGGTGTGGGCAACGGCATGGGCTATGGCCTGATCCTGCTGTTGGTTGGCTTCATTCGTGAACTGTTCGGTGCTGGGTCTCTGTTCGGAGTGACAATCCTTGAAACCGTCAACAACGGTGGCTGGTATGTGCCCAACGGCATGCTGCTGCTGCCTCCGTCGGCGTTTTTCATCATCGGTCTGATAATCTGGGCCTTCCGCACATGGAAGCCGAACCAGGTCGAAGAACGTGAATACAAAATTCAGCAGGTAGAGGCCCACTGATGGAAGGTCTGATCTCATTGGCCGTTAAGGCCATCTTTGTCGAAAACCTTGCGCTCAGCTTCTTCCTGGGGATGTGTACCTTCATCGCCGTATCCAAGAAGATTTCGACCGCGCTGGGTCTGGGCATCTCGGTCATGGTCGTGCAGGCGATTACCGTACCTGCCAACAACCTGCTGCTGAACTATCTGCTGAAGCCGGGCGCGCTGGCTTGGGCCGGGTTCCCTGATGTGGACCTGACCTTCCTTGGCCTGATCTCGTATATCGGCGTGATCGCGGCGATGGTGCAGATCCTAGAGATGGTTTTGGACAAGTATTTCCCGCCGCTCTACAACGCGCTGGGGATCTTTCTGCCGCTGATCACGGTGAACTGTGCCATCCTGGGCGGTTCGCTGTTCATGGTGGAACGCGACTACAACTTTGCCGAGGCCGCAACCTATGGTCTGTCCTCCGGCTTTGGCTGGGCACTGGCGATCACTGCGATGGCTGGTGTGCGCGAAAAGCTGAAGTACTCGGACATTCCCGACGGCCTGCAGGGTCTGGGGATCACTTTCATCACCGCGGGACTGATGGCGATGGCCTTCATGTCCTTCTCGGGCGTGAAACTGTAAGGAGGGGCCCATGGAAACGTTTAGCCTTGGCGTAATCCTTTTTACGCTGATCGTCATTGCATTGGTGGCCATCATTCTGGCGGCACGCTCGAAACTGGTATCGACCGGTGACGTGAACATTACCATTAATGGTGAGAAAACCATCTCGGTGCCTGCGGGCGGCAAACTACTGCAGACACTGGCGGCTGAGAAACTGTTCGTTCCGTCTGCGTGCGGTGGCGGCGGCACCTGCGCGCAATGCCGGGTGAAGGTGCATTCGGGCGGCGGGTCGATCCTGCCAACCGAAGAAAGCCACATCACCAAGCGAGAAGCTGCATGCGGCGACCGCCTGTCCTGCCAAGTGGCGGTCAAGCAGGACATGGATATCGAAGTTCCCGAAGAGGTCTTCGGCGTCAAGAAGTGGGAATGCACCGTTCGCTCGAACGAGAACGTTGCAACCTTTATCAAGGCGCTGACACTGGACCTGCCCGAGGGCGAGGATGTGAACTTCCGCGCCGGTGGCTATATCCAGATCGAAGCCCCTGCACACGCGTTGAAATACACGGATTTCGACGTGGAAGAGGAATACCGCGAAGATTGGGACCGCTTCAATCTTTGGCAGTACGAATCCGTTGTGAACGAACCGATCGAGCGGGCCTATTCGATGGCCAACTATCCGGACGAAAAGGGCATGATCATGCTGAACGTCCGGGTTGCCTCGCCGCCTCCGGGCTCAGAAGGCATCCCTCCGGGGCAGATGTCATCGTACATCTTCAACCTGAAACCGGGCGACAAAGTCACTATTTCGGGCCCGTTCGGCGAATTCTTCGCCCGCGAGACAGAGAAAGAGATGGTCTTCATCGGTGGTGGTGCCGGTATGGCGCCGATGCGCAGCCACATCTTCGACCAGCTCAAGCGTCTTGAGAACCGCAACCGCAAGATCAGCTTCTGGTACGGTGCGCGTTCGAAGAAAGAGATGTTCTTTGTCGAAGACTTCGACACGCTGGCCGAGGAATTTGACAATTTCGAATGGCACGTGGCCCTGTCGGACGCGCAGCCCGAGGACGATTGGAAAGGCTACACCGGCTTCATCCACAACGTTCTGTTCGAAGAATACCTCAAGAACCATCCCGCGCCTGAGGATTGCGAGTTCTACATGTGTGGTCCGCCGATCATGAACCAGTCGGTCATCAACATGCTGCTGGATCTGGGCGTGGACCGCGAAGACATCATGCTCGACGATTTCGGCGGGTAAGAAACGAAAAACCGGCGCCTGATGCGCCGGTTTTTTTACAGGCGCAGGTCGCTGGCCTCTTTGGGCAGGCAGGATTTGACGTCGAACACAACGCTCTGATCCTTGCCGTAAGCGCGAACTTGTGCTGGATCGAGGTCCAGAAACTCTCGATGGGCCACCGCCAGCACAACGCCGTCATAGTTGGCTTTTTGAGGGTCTTCGATCAGTGAGATTCCATATTCGGACTGAGCTGCGCGTGGATCGGCGTGAGGGTCATAGACGTCCACGGTAACGCCGTAATCTCGCAGTTCTTCGATAATGTCGACGACTCGCGTGTTACGCAGGTCGGGGCAATTTTCCTTGAAGGTTAGCCCCATCACCAGAACCCGCGCCGCGCCTACATTGATCCCGTCGCGCATCATCCGCTTGACCAGTTGCGAGACGACATATTCACCCATGCTGTCATTCAGCCTTCGCCCGGCTAGAATAATCTGCGGATGATGGCCAACCGCCTCGGCCTTGTGGGTCAGGTAATAAGGATCGACACCGATGCAGTGGCCCCCGACCAGACCGGGGCGGAAGGGCAGGAAGTTCCATTTGGTGCCTGCGGCGCGCAAAACGGCATCCGTGTCGATATCCATGCGGCCAAAGATCATCGCCAACTCATTGACCAGCGCAATGTTCAGGTCACGCTGGGTGTTTTCGATCACCTTTGCTGCCTCGGCCACGCGGATGCTTTCGGCTTTGTGGGTGCCTGCTGCGATGATCCGGGCATAAAGCGCATCTACCAGATCGGCCACTTCGGGAGTGGAGCCGGACGTGACTTTGCAGATGTCCGAAATCCTGTGAGTCTTGTCGCCAGGATTGATCCGTTCCGGGCTGTATCCCGCAAAGAAATCACGGTTGAAGGTCAGCCCCGAAGCGCGTTCCAGAACCGGCACACAGTCTTCCTCGGTCGCCCCGGGATAGACAGTGGACTCGTAGATCACCAGATCACCCGGCTTGAGCAAGCCGCCGACCATCTCCGATGCGCTAAGCAACGGGGACAGGTCAGGTTGCTTGCCCTCGGTGATAGGAGTGGGGACTGTCACGATGTAGGTATCGCATGCGGCCAGGGCGGCCATTTCTGTGGTGAATACCAAACTGGATGCGGCGGCCAGATCTTCGGGTTCGACTTCTAGCGTTGCATCCATCCCCGCACGCAGAGCCTCAATCCGTCCCGGGTTAATATCGTAGCCCACAACCGGGCCTATCTTGCCAAAGGCCACAGCCAGCGGCAGGCCGACATACCCAAGGCCAATAACAGCGATCCGACGGGAATTTGGGTTGGCGTCAAGCATCAAAGACCCCCAGGTCGCCTAGTGTGGGAACTGAGAAACAAATTGAGGAGGTGCGCGATCGCGACTTTGATCTGGCACGCGGCCAGATGTTTCCTGCATGCAGGTTCACGTCCCCAGAACCGCGATCGTGAAACCCCTCGGAAAACGGAAGCTTTGCCAGAAGGGGGGTGAAAAATCCCCCAGAGCCTGTGACCAGAACCCGTTTCATGTAACCCTCGACCTTACCGCAGACTTTGACGCATCAGGGATACTGTCGCAGCGGCAAGGTCAAGGGGATTCTGGGTTGATAGGCCTAGCCGACGATCATCTGCTTCATACGAAGCGCTTCATATTCCAGCTCTTCAAGGCGGAAATGCACGACGTCGCCGATGGTGATGACACCGACCAGATTCCCGTCACGCAGAACCGGCATGTGGCGGAAGCGGCCTTCGGTCATGGTTTTCAGAACATCGTTCAGATAGTCATCCGGCGAGCAGGTCTTTACTTCGCGCGTCATCAGATCTTCGACCGCTTGCGGCAGGGTCTGGCCGGGTGTGTCGGCCATGCGCCGCACGATGTCACGCTCGGACAGGATGCCCTGCAGCGCGCCGTTCTGGTCGGTCACCAGAACTGCACCGATCCGCTTTTCCTTCAGCGTGTTGACGACAGAATGGATCGTCTCGTTCGGGCGCACCGAAAACACCGCATCCCCTTTACCTTCCAGCAACTTGGCCACGGTTGTCTGCGAGTGCGACAGGTTCGAGTCCGTCGATTGGCTGTACGTGGACTTGTCTGCCTTGTCGCCACGCGATGGCGATTGGTAAGAGGTTGGGGCCATGGGCAATCTCCTTCATGGTTCTTGCAAAGTCTTTCCCTTTCACCTTAGCGCAGCTAAACGACCTGTATAGGGTGCATTTTTGCTGATCGGCAGAATCTCCCGACTGCAGAGGAACCTTAAGCCTTTGAACGAGCTGTATCTTACCCCGCCCGTGGCCGCGTTGATTTTCTTTGCGGTGGTCGTATGCGGCCATAATTTCCGCAAGGCGTGGAAACAACAGGCGCCGGGCTGGCAGAAGCGGGCGTGGCTATTTGGAGTGCCCGCAGGGGTTGGCCTTTTGATGCTGGGCTTTTTGCCGCTGAAACTGTGACGCCGGTTTGACTCCGGCAAGGGTGGCTGGCATATGCCGGGCACTGAATTTTCGGAGACCACCCCATGCGTCTTGTGCCTGTACTGGCCTTTACCACACTTCTGTCCGGCTGCCTGTTCGACAAGGAGCCCGAAGTGGTCCGCCTTTCGGGCGAAACGATGGGCACAACGTTCAATATCACCGCGATTGGTGAAGATCTGGACGAGGACGCTTTGGCCAGCGCGGTCCAAGAAACCTTGGCCGAAGTCAACGCCAAGATGTCGAACTGGGACCCGAATTCCGAGGTCTCGACCTTTTCCGCCGCAACCGGCACAGACCCCATGTCCGTATCCGCCGAATTCGCGCAGGTGATAACGGCGGCGAATGAGGTGCATGAGAAATCCGGGGGTATCTTCGACGTCACCCTGGGCCCACTGATTGAGCTGTGGGGCTTTGGTCCGCGCACGCCGGAAGACCCGGTGCCCTCGGATGCCGAAATTGAGGCCGCGCTGAGCGGTGTCGGCCAAAACCGCTTGCTGACTCTGGACGTTGAGGCGGGCACGCTGGCGAAGTCTGAACCCGGCGTGGGCATCAACCTGTCCGCCATCGCCAAGGGTTATGGCATCGACGCCGTCGCCGAGACGCTGCGTGAGGCGGGGATCGAAGATTATCTGGTTGAGATCGGCGGCGATCTGGTTGCCAAGGGTCAGAACGACAAAGGCGAAATCTGGCGCATCGGCATCGAAAAGCCGCAGGCCGGTGCACAGACCCCGCAACTGATCGTATCGGTGAGCGATCTGGGCATGGCCAGTTCCGGCGATTACAAGAATTTCTTCGAACAGGACGGTGTGCGCTATTCGCATATTATTGACCCGACTACAGGCCGTCCGATCACGCACCGGACCACCTCGGTCACCGTTCTGGCCGAAAACGCGATGATGGCGGATGCCTGGGCCACCGCAATGCTGGCGCTGGGGCAGGAAAAGGGCCTTGAGCTGGCCGAAAAGCATGAACTTGCCGTGTATTTCATCTCGCGGGATGTGACAGGCGGCGAAGAAGCCTATATCACCGTACACAGCTCCGCATTCAAAGACGCGATTGGCACCAACTAACCGGTAGGACCCACGATGAGCACTTTTATTCTGGCCTTCATTCTGCTGACCCTCGTCGTGGTGGGCATGTCGTTGGGCGTGATGCTGATGGGTAAAACCATCAAGGGCAGCTGCGGCGGTCTGAACGCGATCTCGGGTGCCGACAAATGCGTGGTCTGCCAGAAAGACGTCGATCCGAACTCGCCGCTGCGCGACAAGCTGCAGTGCAAGCGCGCCAAAAAGATGCTGGAACAGATGGAACGTCAGGTCGAAGCCTAAATTACGCTTCGCCCCGGGCTGAGAATTGGCTAACTAAGTCCCTGACTATCGGGGAGGCACAGCCATGGCCAAAGCCAAGAACATCCTGTTCATCATGTTCGACCAGTTGCGCTGGGACTATTTGAGTTGCTACGGCCACCCGCATCTGCACACTCCCAATATTGACCGTCTGGCCACGCAGGGCGTGCGGTTCGACCGCGCTTATATCCAATCCCCGATCTGCGGCAGCTCGCGCATGTCTACCTATACCGGACGGTATGTGCATTCGCACGGGGCCTCATGGAACGGCATTCCGCTGAAGGTGGGTGAAATCACCATGGGCGACCATCTGCGCAAGGCCGGAATGGACTGCTGGCTGGTTGGCAAAACCCATATGAAAGCAGATGCCGAAGGGATGGCGCGGCTTGGTCTGGAGCCCGACAGCCTAATCGGCGCCCGCGTGGCGGAGTGCGGGTTCGACGTTTATGAGCGCGACGACGGGATGCGCCCCGAAGGCCCGGATGGGTTTTACGATCCGAACGGAGCGAGGAAATACAACGAGTACCTCACCGACAAAGGCTATGAGAGCGACAACCCTTGGCACGACTTTGCCAATTCCGGTCTGGATGCGGATGACAACGTGTTGTCGGGCTGGTTCCTGAAAAACTCGTCCGAGGCGGCAAATATTGCCGAAGAGGACAGCGAAACGCCTTATCTGACCGGGCGCGGCATCGAATTCATGGAAAGCCATGACACCCCGTGGTGCTGTCACCTGAGCTTTATCAAGCCGCACTGGCCATACATTGTGCCTGAACCCTATGCCTCAATGTACGGTCCCGAGCATGTGCTGCCGGTGGTGAGGTCCGAGGCCGAGCATCAGAATGCCCATCCGGTGCTGCGCGCCTTCATGGACACGAAAATCGGCCAGACCTTCTCGCGTCAAGACGTGCGCGAGGCGGTGATCCCCGCCTATATGGGTCTGATCAAACAGGCCGATGATCAGATGGGCCGCCTGTTCGACTGGATGGAGAAAACTGGTCGGATGGAGGACACGATGATCGTGCTGACCTCGGATCACGGCGACTTTCTGGGTGATCACTGGATGGGAGAGAAGACGTTCTTCCACGATGCCTCGACCAAGATGCCCCTGATCATCTACGACCCGTCGCCCGAGGCCGACGCGACACGTGGTACTGTCAGCGACGCTCTGGTCGAGTCCATCGACCTTGCCCCAACTTTTGTGGATGTCGCTGGGGGCGATGTCGCTCCACATATCCTAGAAGGGCACTCTTTGCTGCCGATCCTGCACGGGCAGCAGGATGAAACGCCGCGAAACGTAGTGATCTGCGAATACGATTACTCGGCTTCACCCATCGCTGACATGCTGGATGCCTCCGTCCTGGATGCGGTGATGTTCATGGTCGCCAACAAGAATTGGAAGCTGATCCATTGCGAAGGCGGCCACCGGCCCATCCTGTTCGATCTGAAAAACGACCCGGACGAACTGACCGATCTGGGCGGCAGTGCCGACCACGCGGATGTCATCGCTGAGATGTACGACCACCTCTTTGCCTGGACCCGCCGCCCTTCCCAGCGGACCACGCGGTCGGAACAGCAACTGATCGAGATGCGCACAAAAAGCCGGGGCAGGGGGGTTGTTTTGGGTATATATGACGAAAACGAGGCCCCGCTGGACCTGACCGTCAAATACCGCGGGCGCAAAGCCCGGCCTTTTGCCGAATATATCAGCGGGGACAAACCGCAACGGGATTAATTCTGACTGGTTCAGGCCAAAAGGCGGTTCACCCTAGGCAGGTCAGGCGATACAAGACGGACCAAGAGCAGAAATCCGGAGAACCGAAATGACCGCCCCCAAACCTGTTGTCCTGTGCATTCTAGATGGTTGGGGCCTGTCCGAGGACACCGAAGCCAACGCGCCTTACTTGGCCAACACTCCCACCTTCGACGCGATCATGGCCAACGGTCCGCATGCGACCCTGATCACACACGGGCCGGATGTGGGTCTACCCAGCGGTCAGATGGGCAATTCCGAAGTTGGCCACACCAATATCGGTGCTGGCCGCGTCGTGGCGATGGATCTGGGACAGATTGATCTGGCGATTGAGGACGGCTCGTTCTTCGACAACGACGCCCTGCAGGACTTCATTGCCAAGGTGAAGGCTTCGGGCGGCACCGCGCATATGATGGGACTGGTGTCGGATGGCGGGGTTCATGGACATCTGAACCACATCGTTGCGGCGGCCAAAGCGATCACCGACGCGGGCGTGCCCGTCGCATTGCACGCAATCACCGATGGCCGCGACGTGGCGCCGAAATCCGCCTTTACTTATATCGCCGAGTTGGAGGACAGCCTGCCCGAAGGCGCGCGCATTGTTACCGTCAGCGGGCGCTATTTCGCGATGGACCGCGACAATCGCTGGGAACGCGTCAGCGAGACCTATGAAGCGATGATCAAAGGACAGGGTCGGACGGCAACCACCGCGCATGGCGCAATTGACCATGCCTACAACCAGTCGGAAACCGATGAGTTCATCGTGCCCACGATTCTGGATGGCTTTGGCGGCGTGAAAGACGGCGACGGATTCTTCTGCCTCAACTTCCGCGCCGACCGTGCGCGAGAGATTCTGCGCGCGATTGGTGAACCCGGCTTTGCCGATTTCGATACCGGCCCGCGCCCGCAACTGTCCGCGTTATTGGGTATGGTCGAATACTCGGATGGCCACAACGCCTACATGACCACCGTTTTCCCCAAACGGGGCATCGTGAATACGCTGGGCGAATGGGTTGCCAAGCAGGGCCTTCGCCAGTTCCGTCTGGCCGAGACCGAGAAATACCCGCATGTCACCTTCTTCCTCAACGGCGGCAAGGAAACGCCCGAGGTGGAAGAGGACCGCTTTATGCCGAAATCCCCCAAAGTGGCGACTTATGATCTGCAGCCCGAAATGTCCTCGGCCGAAGTGACCGCCAAATTTGTCGAGGCGATTGAGGCCGGGTATGACCTGATCGTCACCAACTATGCCAACCCGGACATGGTTGGCCATACCGGCGATCTGCAAGCGGCGATCAAGGCTTGTGAGGCGGTGGATCAGGGTTTGGCTCAGGTAATTGACGCATTGGAAAAAGCCGGGGGCGCGATGATCGTCACTGCCGACCACGGCAACTGCGAGATGATGGTCGATCCGAAAACCGGCGGGCCGCACACGGCGCATACACTGAACCCAGTCCCCGTGGCACTGGTAGGCGGGCCAAAGGGTGCCACACTGCGCAACGGGCGTTTGTCCGATCTGGCGCCAACCGTGTTGCAGTTGATGGAGTTGGAACAACCGCCGGAAATGACCGGGAAGAGCCTGTTGTCATGACCATGCGCGCGCTTTTTCTGGCGCTGCTGTTTGCAACACCGGTCCACGCGCAGTCAGACCCGGCCACAGCGGCGCTGAATGCGGCGCAGATGCTCGAGGACGCTTCCGTCGCCCTGACTGAGGCCGACAGCGCCCGCGACCGAGTGCGTGCCTTGACCGAGACCATTCAGGCCTATGAAGCTGGGTTGGCCGCCATGCGTGATGGCCTGCGCCGTGCCGCCACGCGCGAGGCGCAGCTGACCGCAGAATTGCACAGTCGCGAAGAGGAAATCGCGCAGCTGCTGGGTGTATTGCAAACTATTGAGACGACGGCTCCGCCAGTTCTGATGCTGCACCCTTCGGGACCGTTGGGGTCGGCACGGGCAGGTATGATGTTGTCCGAGGTTACGCCGGGCCTCAACGCCCGTGCGCAAGTCCTGGCCTATGATCTGCAAGAGGTTCGGACTCTGCAGCAGTTACAGCAAAGTGCATCGGAAACCCTGACGGAAGGCTTGTCCGGCGTTCAGACGGCTCGTACGCAGTTGAGCACTGCCATCGCCGACCGCACAGACCTGCCAAGCCGATTTGTCGAAGACCCCGTTAGAACTGCGATCCTGATCTCATCTACGGAAACGCTGGAAGGGTTTGCCAGTGGTTTGTCGGAGATCGCCGAAGGAGAGATCACTGAAACCAACGCCGATATTTCCGATCACAAGGGCGAGATCGAGTTACCAGTGCAGGGCGTGCTGCTGCACAGCGCCGGAGAGACGGATGCAGCCGGCGTTAAACGCCCCGGTGTGGTTCTGGCGACCCGACCCCGCGCTATTGTTACATCGCCGACAGCGGCTACTATCCGCTATCGCGGCCCACTGCTTGACCTCGGAAATCTGGTAATATTGGAACCCCAACCCGGACTTTTGTTCGTATTTTCGGGCTTGCAAGAGGTTTATGGCAACACCGGACAGGTGATTTCCAAGGGAACGCCGGTAGGCTTGATGCCCGGTGAAACGCCGGGAATCGGCGCTATTTTGTCAACAAGCGGTGATGGCACTGGAACTGACCGGTCAGAAACGCTCTATATAGAGGTAAGACAGGATAACAGCCCCGTGGACCCGGAGTCGTGGTTTCGGACCAGCAAGGATGGATGAACACGTATGAAGAAATTTGTGATGGCCGGTCTGGCCGGAACCGTGGCAGGCATAATCGCAACCACACAAATCGCGGGCCCTCTGCTGGCGCAGGAGGCCGAGAGCAAGGCCAGTGTCTATGAGCAACTGGACCTGTTTGGCGACATCTTCGAACGCATTCGCGCGCAATATGTTGAAGAAGTTGAGCCCGAAGAGCTGATCGAAGCCGCCATTGACGGGATGTTGACCTCGCTGGATCCGCATTCCAGCTATCTATCACCAGACGATGCCGAGCAAATGCGGGTCCAGACCCGCGGTGAATTCGGTGGGCTGGGCATTGAGGTCACGCAGGAAGATGGCTTTGTTAAAGTCGTCTCCCCTATCGATGACACGCCAGCGGATGAAGCAGGTATCGAGGCAGGGGATTTTATCACCCACGTGGATGGCGAAAGTATTCTGGGTTTGACGCTGGATAAGGCCGTGGATCTGATGCGCGGTCCTGTTGGTTCAGAAATCGTGATCACTGTCGTGCGCGAGGGTGAGACAGACCCGTTTGACGTCACCATCATCCGCGACACGATCAAACTGACCGCTGTTCGCGCCCGCACCGAAGGGACCAGCGTTGTGCTGCGTGTGACTACCTTCAACGATCAGACCTTCCCGAACCTTGAGGAAGGTTTGAACGAACAGATCGAAGAAGCTGGTGGCATCGACAAGATCAACGGCTTTGTTCTGGACCTGCGCAACAACCCCGGTGGTTTGCTGACTCAGGCGATCAAAGTCTCGGATGCGTTTCTGAACGAGGGTGAGATCGTATCGACCCGTGGCCGTGATCTGGGCGAAGGCGAACGTTTCAACGCGACCCCCGGCGATCTGGCCGAAGGCAAGCCGATCGTGGTTCTGATCAATAGCGGTTCGGCCTCAGCATCCGAGATTGTAGCCGGTGCGCTGCAGGATCACCGCCGCGCCATCGTGGTCGGCACCAAGAGCTTTGGAAAAGGTTCGGTCCAGACCGTCATGCCGCTGCGCGGCGACGGTGCTATGCGCTTGACTACATCGCGCTACTACACACCGTCGGGCCGCTCGATTCAGGCGCTTGGTGTCAGCCCTGACATCATCGTCGAACAACCGCGCCCCACTCCGAACACGGACGAGGAGGAGTCTGATCGTCCTTCGCGTTCCGAGGCCGATCTGCGCGGCAGCCTGAACAATGACAGCCTCAGCGAGGATGAAATCCGTCAGATTGAGGAAGACCGCGCTCGCGCCGAAGCCACTGCTGAGTTGCGGGAGCAGGATTATCAATTGGCCTATGCCATCGACATCCTGAAGGGTCTGTCGGCCTTCAACCCGAACGGGCCGTCTCAGTAACAAAAAAGGGCCGCCGGATCAGGCGGCCCTTTTTCCTTGCAGGTGGGTCAGCTTTCCACCTTATGCAGCTTTTCCTCATCCAGCATCATCGCTAGCAAGACGCCAACCGAAACGGACAGGGTCGCGAAGATGAAGGCCGTGTTCATTCCAGTGTCAAAAGCAGCGGCAATGGCTGATTTGACCTTTTCGGCCTCGGCGGTACTCAGATTCTCCATAACGGCTTTCGCGGAAGATGTGGTCAATGTACCCCCATTGATCGCACGCTGACCGGCTTCGGAAATGTCGATCCCGGCGGCTGTCAGTTGGTCACCCAAACTGCGCAAGCTGACAAGGTACATGATCGCCGTGGCGCAAGCGACCGAGATGGCACCATAGACCAGATGGGTCATGAAACTCAGCCCGCCAACCAGCCCCGCCCGTCCCGGTTTTACGGCACAAACGGCGGCGGTTCCGGATGGCCCGACCGTCAGAGTAGCCCCCAGCCCGATCATGGCCATGCCGGGCAGGATCTGGAAATAACCGAAGTTGCTGGGCATTATGACAACGCTGGCTGCACCAACTGTGGCGCAGAGATAGCCCCAGAATAACAGCCGCTTGGGACCGAAATCGTTATAAAGCTTGCCGGACACGATGGACCCCACGGCCAACAGAATGGTCAGAGGTGCCAAACCAAAGGCCGATTGCAGCGTCGACCACCCCAGAACCTTTTGCATGTATTGCGGAAAATACATCAGCCCGACGAACGCGGCTGACACGTTGAACATGTTTAGCCCCAAGGTGATGCGAAATTCGCGGTTGGCCATCATTTGAGGAAGCAACAGCGGCTCTTTCACACGTTTTTCCACCTGCGGGAACAGAACGAACAGCACCGCGCTGACAAAAAACAGCATCAGCAACGGGGCCGAGGTCCAGCCCCAGTCCGCGCCGACATCCAGCCCGTAGAGCAACAGCAAAACGGCAAAGGACAGCACGGCCATCCCGGCAAAGTCGATATGTTCCCCCTGTTTGTGCTGGGTTTCACGTTGCATCAGCAGCAGGGCGGTCACCATCGAAATGGTCGAAAACGCCACGTTTGCGAGGAAAAATAGCCTCCAATCCCCAAAATTCACCGCCGCTCCGCTGATCAAAGGCCCAAAGACGTTGCCGCATGTCACGCCTGCAAGGATCAGCCCCATGATCATGGCCCGGTGTTCCGGGTGCGAGACTTTGGTTGCGCCAAAAGCGAGCGTGCAAGGCCATACACACCCAGCTCCGATCCCTTGCAGGGCACGGGCAACAATCAAGAAGTCCAGGCTGGGCGAGACAAAGCACATGACCGACGAGAACAGGAAGATCGACAACCCGATCAACATCATCTTGCGGTGCCCGAACATATCGCCCATGCGCCCCCCAGCGACCATGGTCATGGCGAAGAACAGGGCGTAGATATTCAGAACCCACTGCGTGCTGGTGATATCCGCATCGAAGCTGTTCTCAATGGCCGGAACCAGGATCAATGCGCCGGTAAAGTCGATGCCGATCCCGAACCCCGTGACCATCAACGCAATGACTTTGACGATGCTGCTGCGATCCATGAGCTTGCCCAGGCTGTTGCGGGTCACCCTAGGATGCACGGAATTCCGCTGAAAAGATAGGGACTTGCCTCGGACCGATTACCTGGCGCTGCTTTGCGCCCGGCGAAAGGCGCGTTTCAGCATATCCAGTTCGGCGCGCAAAAGCTCGACCTCGGCCCGCAGATCATCCGCTGCGGGGGTGCCTGCGATGATCGTGAAATCGCCAAGCTTTTCCGAGCTCGCCGCATCTGCGATCACAAAGCAATGGACCCCATCCGACAGCGCGACTACAGGCACGGGAATCGTCAGGTCCCACCCGCCTTCAGATGCCGAAACTTGCACATCGTCCAGGGTTTCACCCAGATAGCGCACTTCCACCCGTGGCTCGGTGTCAGCCTGAAGATGCCCCTGCCAGATGCCATTTTCGAACCGGATAGGGGTCAATATCGGATGCGTCATGGTCGGCACTTTCACAAATCGGCGCGGTGGTGGCGGCAGAAGGTTAGGTCGCGCAGCGTGGCGCGGTTCATTCGGGGATTGTCGAAAATCAGGTCCAGCCAGATCTTCTCGATCCGCGATTCGTTCAGGGGCAGGTGGGCCAGATCGAAGTCCACCGAATTGGATGGGTTGGAAAGGTCCAGTTTGCGCAGCACCTGCTCGGTGTTGGGGCCGTGCTGTATGTTAAGGCGCGCGAACATCTCGAGTGGCTGTTCCAACTCAATCTGTACGTCGGCGCGCATCAAATGCTGTTTGGTCAGCCCGTGCGCGGCCTCGGGTGGCAGTTCCACGGACAGGGACAGGAACGAGCCTGAAAATCCGAACACATCGACCGTCAGCCCAAACGCGGCCAGATCCTTGTCGCTGGAGTTCCGGGTTTGTCGCATCCCGATTTCGGCCAGAGGGCAGTCATGAAACAGCGTTACCTGCCGATCCATCTGCGCCCTGCGCGGGGCCGAGGCCACCCCGGGGCGCGACAGTGGACCGCGCCACAGATCCGGTCGCCAGCACCAGTCCGTGCCCAGCGGTTTTGGAAACTGCATCGATCCCATTCGGGGGCGGGCCAGACGGCCATCGGCTTTGTGGATCAGCATATCCAGTTGCGAGCGCAGCTTACGGGCTTCGTCCCGCTGTTGGCGCAGCTGCGGCTCGGGCGCTTCAGCTGCACCGCGCAACGCTTCGCGCCAACGCGCGATAACCCGGCGGTGAATATAACGATCCAGAAGTCTGCCCATGGCCCCATCATTCAGAATGTGCCCCTGTTTAGTCAAAGACGGCGCAGGGGTAAAAGGTGAATAAACGATATTGAGGATCAAAACTCTCAAATTCGTGAACGGCCGGGCGGATGGTCAACCCGGTGGCAATCTGTTACCCCTCCGCATTCTTGCAATCGTTGGGACCAGTGCGTACCGTCTGTCACCTGATTGCGTTTGATCAACCCAAAATCGCATCCAAAAGATTTGAGGCACGTCCGGGGCATGGAACCCACTCTGTTCGCATTCATCTGGAAACACTCCAGGAAACAACAGCTTGTCCTGCTGTTGTTGACCGTCCTGTCGTTTCCGTTCCTCTATGCCTCGCTTGAGCTGCCCAAGCAGATCATCAACGGTGCCATCGGCGCTCCCAGTGACTCGGTCGCAGTGCTGGGATTCACTGTGACTCAGGTGCAGTATCTGATGATCCTGTGCTTTGCCTTTCTGGCCACGGTGATCGCCAGCGGGTTGATGAAGATGCGCATCAACACGATGAAGGGCATTCTGGCCGAACGGATGCTGCGTCGGCTGCGGTTCACCCTGATCCACCGCACCATGCGCTTCCCGAAATCCTATTTCGCCACCACCAGTCAGGGCGAGTTGGTTTCGATGATCACCTCCGAGGCGGAGCCGATGGGAGGGCTGATGGGCGACGCGATCGCCCAGCCGGTGTTCCAGTTTGGCCAGATGATGACCATCGTCACCTTCCTGTTCATGCAGAGCGTGTGGTTCGGGCTCGCCAGTATTGCGCTGATCCCACTGCAGGCGTGGCTGATCCCGAAATTGCAGCGCCAGATCAACCTGCTGAACAAGGAACGCATTCAGGAGGTGCGCAACCTAAGCTCAGAGATCGGCGAAAGCGCGGCGGGCATCAGCGATCTGCGCACCAACGGCGGCTGGCGTTACAGGCTGGCGCAGTTCAGCCACCGGTTGGGGCTCTTGTTCGAGATCCGTTTCAAGATCTACAACAAGAAATTCTTCATGAAGTTCCTCAACAACCTGATCACGCAGATGACGCCGTTCCTGTTTTACTCGGTCGGCGGCTATCTGGCGATCAAGGGAGAGGTCACGGTTGGTGCACTGGTCGCGGCGCTTGGCGCCTATAAGGATCTTAGCGGCCCGTGGAAGGACCTGCTGACCTATTACAATCAGGTTCAGGACATGTCCCTGCGATGGGAGGTGGTAACCGAACGCTTTGCGCCCTCGAAAATGATCCCGGAAGAGCTGTTCGTGGGCGAGCCAGAGGTGATTCCTCATCTGACCGGCGAAATTGAACTGCGCAATGTGACCGTGCGCGATGATGACGGCAAAACCATTTTGGAAGATATCGACCTGACCATTCCAAAGGGCGCCCGCGTGGCGATCCAATCAGGTCATGCGTCAGAACGCAATGCGCTGGCACAGGTGCTGACCCGAGAGGTCCTGCCGGTGCAGGGCGACGTCATCATGGCCGGTCACAACCTGAAAGACCTGCACCAGACCGTGATCGCGGCCCGGATCGGCTATGCATATTCCCGGCCATACCTGTTCAACGGTACGTTGGGCGACAATCTGTTGATGCCGCTGCGCCCACACCCGCAACACGAGGCCGACGCGGCACAATCGCCGAACCGGTGGCAGATTGAGGCTGCACGCGCAGGAAATCCGACGGATTCGCTGACTGACGAGTGGATCGATCCGGATCTGGCCGGGCTGGACGATATCGACGACATCCGGGACTGGTGGTTCAAACTGGTCGAGGCGATGGGGATCGACGAGTTCATGCTGCGGCGCACCCTGCGCACGCGGTTTGACCCGCAACTGCACCCGGTTCTGGCGCAAGGGGTCGTTGACTTGCGTGAAACGGTCTCAGAACGGCTGAGGGAAAAAGGGTTGGATCGTCATGTCTATCGCTTTGATCCTGAACGCTTTAATCCCGCCGTACCGCTTGGCGGCAACCTGCTGTTCGCCACCCCAGCAAGGGATATCACGCCGGACTCTCTGGCCAGTGACGCGCGGTTTAGGAACATGTTCGGGATGCATGAGCTGGCCGAAGATGCCATGACCATGGCCAGTGCCGTGCTTGAGACACTGGATCAGGCCTTTGGGCGCGACGGGACGGATCACCCTCTGTTTCTGCGCTTGGGGATGTCGAAAGACATGTATCACCGCCTGCTCGACATCAAGGATCGCCGCAAGTCCAAAGGAGACGGAGATATCAGCGAATCTGAACGCTCACTGTTGCTGACTATTCCGTTCCTGTTGACAGCCGAGCAGATTGGCCCCGACTTCCCGGAGAAATACAAGGACAAGATCCTATCCATTCGAAAAGACCACGCCGAACGGTTGCGCGGGGCACTGGACGGCATGTTCGTACCGCTGTCGCCGGACAATTACCTGCCACGGCTGACTGTGATGGAGAACGCGCTCTATGGCCGGGTCTCGTTGATGGCGGGCGCCCATTCTGAAGAGATCGAGGACGTGGTGGCGCAGGCTGTCAACGAGGCCGGTCTGCGGCGGCGAGCAGCATCGACCATGTTCGACCTGCCCACCGGGTTGGGTGGAAACAACCTGCCGACCGTGTTTCAGGAACGCGCGGCGTTTTCGCGGGCGGGGATCAAACGCCCTGACATTCTGATCCTCGACAAGGCACTGGCCAGCCACGATTCTCAAAGCCGCTTGCGTACGCGCCTGCGGTTGCGGGAACTTCTGCCCGACTCGATCATGATTTTCATGGAGGATCACTTTGCCCACCCCGAGGCCTATGATTTGTTTGTCGAGATCAAGGATGGTCGCATCGATGGTGTCGCGCGGACCCAGGACCGCCACGAAGACGGAGCCTCGGCTGATCTCAGCCGTAAGCTGCAAATTATCGCCTCAACCGAGCTGTTTTCAGGCATCGACGCACGGAACCAGCGTCTGCTGGCCTTCTCGGCACAATGGTACGAGGTAGCCGAGGGGCAGATGGTCTTCACCCGAGGACAGGCCCCCGATGCGGCCTATCTGTGTATCAAAGGGCAGGCCAATCTGATCTGGACCGAAGAAGGGGGCGGCAAGCGCACCATATCGGTCATCGAACCCGGTCGTCTGATCGGAGATCTGTCGATCATCACCGGTGATCTGCGCCAACTGGATCTGGAAGCCACCACGGATTGCACCTTCCTGCGCATCGGCGCCGAGGAGTTGCGGGCCGTAATCGAAAGCGACGCGTCAGTCGCGGTTCAACTGTTGCAGACGGTTGCAGGTTATCTGACTACCTTGTCCAACAGGCTCAACACGGTGCAAAACACCGCCGATGTCTTCCCGGATTTACCGCAAACCATCGAAGGCGAAAGCACCGGCAACAATGCGTGAACCCGCCGCCTATTCCGCCCATGAACAGCTAGTGGCCGACGCCCGCGCCCGACCCGAGCTTTGGCGCCTGCTGGTCGGTTTGCTTATTGTCGTCGTACTGTACTTGACGCTGAATTCCGTTCTGTTCGCCCTCATCGGCGGTCTGATCCCTCCGGATCAGGCGCAAGGCTTTCTGCGTGGAACCTCAACCTTCGCAACACTGGTTCTGCTGATGAGCTTCGGATTTCTGACGCTGGGCGTCGCTGTTGCGGCGCGACAAATGCAGCGCCGATCGTTAAGGGCGATTCTGGGGCAGCGCACCCTGTTCCGGCAACAATTCGTTCTCGTAGCGCTGGCTCTGACGGCCTTGGGCGTGGTTATGGCCCTTTTGCCGCCATACGAAATGGGCAAACCGCTGACCCAGAACCTCGCCTTGCCCACGTGGTTGTTGCTGCTTCCGGTGTCGGCAACTGCAGTGCTGATTCAAACCAGCGCCGAGGAAGTCCTGTTTCGCGGATATATCCAGCAATCCTTGGCAGCCAGATTCCGGTCTCCGGTAATATGGATGGGCGTACCTTCCTTATTATTTGCAGCTGGCCACTATGCACCGGGAGTGAGTGGGGATAATGCCTTACTCGTAGCGATCTGGGCCTTTGTCTTCGGCCTGTTAGCCGCCGACCTGACCGCCAGATCCGGGACGCTGGGACCTGCTATTGCCTTGCATTTCCTCAACAATACTGTCGCGTTGCTGTTCATCTCGCTGCCCGACACCCTCAGCGGGCTTGCGCTTTATCTGCTGCCCTATGAGATGACCGAAACCGGGATGCTTCGGCAATGGCTATTCGTGGATTTCGCGGTGATGATTGTCTGCTGGCTTACTGCGCGTCTTGCACTCAGGCGTTGATTGCATTTCCTTCCGTTGCGTCTTATTTGACGTCAAAGCCGCATAACAAGGTTCCGACATGAACTGGATCACAAACTACGTCCGCCCCCGGATCAACTCGATCTTCTCGCGCCGGGAAGTGCCCGAAAACCTTTGGCACAAGTGCGACGAATGCGGCACGATGCTGTTCCACCGCGAGTTGGCGGAAAACCAGAACGTCTGCACCCAATGCGGTCACCACATGGCGATCACCCCGCGCGACCGGTTCAAGCACCTGTTTGACGGTGGAATTTTCACCGAGGTTGAGGTGCCAGCGCCGAAAGATGACCCGCTGCAGTTCCGCGATCAGAAGAAATACCCGGACCGCATGAAAGCCGCGCAGAAAAAGACCGGAGAGAAAGAGGCGATGCTGGTCGCCGCTGGTGAAATTGGCCGCACGCCAATTGTTGCCGCCGCGCAGGATTTTTCGTTCATGGGCGGGTCGATGGGTATGTATGTCGGCAATGCCATCATCGCCGCCGCCCAAGAAGCCGTGAAACTCAAGCGCCCGCTGATCCTGTTTTCGGCTGCGGGCGGTGCGCGGATGCAGGAAGGTATCCTCAGCCTGATGCAGATGCCGCGGACCACAGTGGCTGTCGAGATGCTGAAAGAGGCGAACCTGCCTTACATCGTCGTGCTGACCCACCCGACCACCGGGGGCGTGACCGCGTCTTATGCGATGCTGGGGGACGTGCATATTTCCGAACCCAACGCGCTGATCTGCTTTGCCGGGCCGCGCGTGATCGAACAGACCATCCGAGAAAAACTGCCCGAAGGGTTCCAGCGCGCCGAATACCTGTTGGATCACGGGATGCTGGACCGCGTCACCAAACGCACCGAGATGCGCGAAGAGTTGATCACCATCACGCGTATGCTGATGAACCAGCCTCCGGCGGTGAAAGGCGACCTGCCTGCCCCCGAGCCCGAAGAGACCCCTGCCGAAGCACCGGCTGAGGACGCGGCCGAGAAATGACCGGCCAGACATCTGACGTCATCCTTGACCGGATGATGGCCCTGCACCCCAAGATCATTGACCTGACCTTGGATCGTGTCTGGCGTCTGCTGGGCGCGCTGGACAACCCGCAGACCAAACTACCGCCGGTAATCCACATCGCTGGCACAAACGGCAAAGGCTCGACCCAGGCAATGATCCGCGCCGGGCTTGAGGGGGCAGGCCTGTCGGCCCATGCCTATACCTCGCCGCATCTGGCGCGGTTTCACGAACGCATCCGACTGGCAGGAGAGTTGATCTCCGAGACTGACCTCACGGCGGTTCTGGATGAATGCTATGCCGCGAACAGCGGCGAAAACATAACCTATTTCGAGATCACGACTTGTGCCGCCCTGCTGGCCTTTGCCCGGGCGCAGGCGGATTACACTCTGCTTGAAGTCGGACTTGGCGGCCGTCTGGACGCCACCAATGTCGTTCATGAACCCGCCGTCACGGTGATCACGCCAGTGTCGATCGACCATGAACAATTTCTGGGCGACACGCTTGGCAAAATCGCTGCCGAAAAGGCGGGCATTATCAAACCCGGCGTGCCCTGCATCGTCGGCCCGCAACAGGACCAAGCGCTGGAGGTCATCGAATACACCGCCGCACGTCTTGGGGCTCCGCTGCTGATTCACGGCCAGCACTGGCACGTGCACGAAGAAAACGCACGGCTGATCTATCAGGATGAAACCGGCCTGCGCGATCTGCCACTGCCGAACCTGTTGGGCGCACACCAGATTCAGAACGCAGGCGCCGCGCTGGCCGTTCTGCGCCACCTGAATATGGGCGAAGACGCCTATGAAGCCGCCGTGACCAAAGCCGAATGGCCCGCGCGGATGCAACGCTTGAAAACCGGGCCTCTGATCGAGGCAGCCCCGCAGGCTGAACTGTGGTTGGATGGCGGCCACAACGCCGCTGCCGGGATCGCCTTGGCCGATGTTCTGGCCAAGCTACCCGACCGCCCGACACATATGATCTGCGGTATGCTTAATACCAAGGACGTCACCGGCTATTTGGCTCCGCTGGCGAAGCGCGCCCAAAGCCTGACCGCCGTCTCCATCCCCGGAGAGGCCGCCACGCTCAGCGCCGAAGACACCGCCGCCGCTGCGGCCAGGGTCGATCTGCCTGCGACCACCGCCGATAGTGTCTCAGATGCATTGACGAAAATCATTGCGGAAAACCCGCAGGCCCGCGTGCTGATTTGCGGCTCGCTTTACCTGGCCGGTAACATTCTGCGCGAAAACGGGTGAAGTTAGCCCGTAAAGCTTCATCTGGCCAAAAATATCCCGGGGGGAGTCGCGCAAAGCGCGGCGGGGGCAGAGCCCCCTATTTCCCCCAATCCTGATCCTGCATTTCCCGAAGGCGCGAAGCGGTGCGTTCAAATTCAAATGTTCCTTCGCCCTCGACATACAGCATCTCGGGCTCAGCCGCGGCGGAACAGATCAGGCGCACCTTCGCTTCATACAGTGCATCGATCAGGGTCACGAAGCGTCTGGCTTCGTTAAAGTTGTTCCGCGACAGACGTGGAATGTCTTCCAGAACCAGAACCTTCAGTTCCTCGGCAATCGCCAGGTAATCCGCAGGTCCCAGCATCCGCCCGCACAAATCATAAAACGACGCCCGTGCAACCCCGTTGCGAAAAGCCGGCAATTCAACCGCGCGACCTTTGACCTGTAGGATCAACGGCTCGGCATTGCCACCCGACAAGTCGTTCCA
The DNA here is from genome assembly GCF_056536985.1 of Ruegeria sp. CH8. Lineage (NCBI taxonomy): Bacteria > Pseudomonadati > Pseudomonadota > Alphaproteobacteria > Rhodobacterales > Roseobacteraceae > Ruegeria > Ruegeria sp. CH8. Next base: position 141,826 of record NZ_JBQFQR010000009.1, read on the forward strand.
AACACTGCGAACGCTCTGCCTCGCTTCCGGACCGATAGGCGCAAAATAGACCGGCGCTCCCTCAAGCCTGTTCTGACGGTAATCTGTGGGTGAGACCAGCTCCCACACCTGCAACTGTTCCTTGATATGGGCTATGAAGGGCAGAAACAGCTGACGGTTCAGCCCGTCCTTGTACAGATCATCGGGATGCCGGTTCGAAGTCGTCGCGACCACAACCCCGCCCTCATACAACAGGTCAAACAACCGCCCCACGATCATCGCATCGGTGATGTCGGTGATCTGCATCTCATCAAAGGCCAGCAGCTTGACCGTCTTCACAACCTCCTGCGCCACCGGGGCCAGCGCATCCTCGACACCATCCTGGCGGGCTTTGTGCATTCCCGCGTGGATTTCCTGCATGAACGCATGGAAATGCACCCGCCGCGCGGGGATATCCCCCAGCGCATCGACAAACATATCCATCAGCATCGACTTGCCGCGCCCGACGCCACCCCACAGATATAATCCTTTCGGCGGCGGAGGGGCCTTGCGAAACAGCCCCCGCTTGACCGGAGCGGCAAGGGCTGCGCGGATGCGCTCGAAATGCGGCAGCACGGCCTCTTGCGCGTCATCCCGTGTCAGAATGCCCTCGGCAATGCGGTCGTTATAAAGCGAAACTAAATCCGTCATGAAGCCGAGCCATAGCGCCCCCTTTAAGGCTTGAAAAGCAGCCATTTTGTCGACGCATCAATTTTCCTTAACTGAAACCGCAAATCTGCTGATTTGACGCTGTGTGCAAAACCGCTAAACCTCAGCAAGCTAATTCCCCGAGGTCTGAATGCCGCAAACCGCTCGCCTGCTGAACCCAATCCTGATCGTTGGATGTATCATCATAACGGTCAGTTTCGCTGTGCGCGCCTCATTCGGGGTGTTCCAGATCCCGATTGCCAGTGAGTTTGGTTGGCTGCGGACTGACTTCTCGCTGGCCATCGCCATCCAAAACCTCGCCTGGGGGATCGGACAACCGATCTTTGCCGCGATTGCCGAAAAGGTCGGGGACCGCAAGGCGATCATCCTTGGGGCGCTGACCTACGCGGCAGGCATGGTGCTGTCGGCCTGGTCGATCACACCGTTCGGGCACCAGATGTATGCCTGGCTTGTGGGCTTCGGCATCGCAGGCACTGGGTTCGGCGTGGTGCTGGCGGTGGTCGGTCGCGCGTCGTCCGACAAGAACCGCTCGATGTCACTGGCCATTGTCACGGCGGCGGGCAGTTTCGGTCAGGTGATCGGTGCTCCGACAGCCGAGTGGCTGCTGAGCTTCTTGCCGTGGCAACAGGTTTTCATCGTCTTCGCCGCCGCGGTCCTCGCGCTTGTGCTGACACTGCCCTTCATGCGCGCGCCTCAGCCGGTCAGCAAGGCGGAACTGGAAGAGAGCATGAGCCAAATCTTGGGCCGCGCCTTCCGCGATCCGTCTTACGCCATGATCTTTCTGGGTTTTTTTAGCTGCGGCTATCAACTGGCCTTCATTACCGCGCATTTCCCCGCCTTCGTGACCGAGATGTGCGGCCCGATCCAGCCCGGCGGCGTCCTCCATTCGCTGGGCATCACAACCACTTCGGCCCTTGGGGCGGTGGCCATCTCGCTGGTGGGACTGGCCAATATCGGCGGCACGTTGCTGGCCGGTTGGGCAGGCAATCATTTCCCCAAGAAATACCTGCTGGCGGCCATCTATACCGGTCGCACTTTGGCGGCGGCGATCTTCATCATCATGCCGATCACTCCGATGTCGGTCATCGTGTTTTCGATCGTCATGGGCTCGCTCTGGCTGGCGACGGTTCCACTGACCTCGGGCCTTGTCGCGCATCTGTATGGGCTGCGCTACATGGGCACGCTCTACGGCTTTATCTTCCTCAGCCACCAGATCGGAGGCTTCCTCGGGGTCTGGTTGGGTGGCCGTATGTATGACGTCTACGGCGACTACACGATGGTCTGGTGGATTGGTGTGGCCGTAGGCGCCTTCAGCGCCATCGTCCTTCTGCCCATCCGCGAGAACCGTACTCCCTCCGCAGTGCCGGCCTGAACTACTTCGCCTCGTCCTCAGACAGCAGACCCTCGGCCACCAGCCGGTCGGCCCAGCCCTGCGGATCGGTAAAGTGATGCGTCTGCCATCCGCGTGCACGTGCCGTTTCGATATTGTCGATCCGGTCATCCGCGAACAGCAAGGCCCCGGGCGCTACTCCGCAATCAGCCTCGACCATCTCATAGATTGGAACATGCGGTTTGACTGCCTTCATACGGCCCGAGACGTACTGCCGGTCGAACTCGTTCAGAAACGGGTAGACTGTGGTGGCATAGTCGAAATTTTGCACCCCGAAATTGGTCAACGCAAAAACCGGTATTTTCTTGGCGCGCAAGGCCCGTTGCAGACGAACGGAATGCGGGATCTCGGGCGCGGCCAGTTCTATCCACTTGTCATGCCACATGCGAATCTCATCGCGCCATTCGGGGTATTTTTCGGCCCAGTCATAGATGGTGTCGGTGAAATGATGCCCCTGATCCACCAAATCGTTCATCCCGTGTAGATCAACCTCGGAGAACATGGCGCGGCGGCGCTCTTCACCGATCACCTTGTCGTAGTAGCGTTCGGGCTGCCATTCGATCAGAACGTTCCCGATGTCGAAAATCACGGCTTCAATCGGCATGATGTGCACCTGTTAAATCAATCTCAGTTTACGCCGACTGAACCAATCCCCGCCCGAACTTACAAGGGCGGAACCGCAGCGCGCAGCGCTGCCTGGCCCAACCGGAGAAGACGCACCTATGATGCATCGCCGACGTGCGGGAGAGTTAGCCCCGCAGGGCTGCCCTCAATTCCCGCTCCAGCGAATCCAAGAACCGGGATCGGTCCGCCTTGCCAAAAGGTTTGCCACCGCCACCAGCCCCTAACGGATTAGCCGCCCGCAGATCGGCCATCAGGTCGCGCATCGCCAGTTGCTGGCCGATATTGGCTGCTGTGAACGCCTCACCATTTGGGCGTAGCACCCGCGCCCCGGCCTCGACGCATTTCGCGGCCAGCGGTATGTCCGAGGTCACCACCACATCACCGGGCCCGCAGCGTTCGGCAATCCACTTATCCGCCTCGTCCGCGCCTTCCGCCACGATGACGACCTGTACCAGAGGGTTCGCCGATGGCCGAAGCCCGCCATTCGAGACCAGCGCCATCGGGACCTTGTGCCGGGTTGCCACCCGTTCGGCCTCGGCCTTCACCGGGCAGGCATCGCCATCGACATAAAGCGTAGTCACGCCTTCTTGACCTGTTTCTTCGCAGGCTCAGCGGATTTCTTGCGCACCTTGAACTCTTCGGGGATCGGCATCCGGTTGAACGCGTCGAGACCCGCGATCTTGTAGGCTTCGGCCAGCGTCGGATAGTTGAAGGTATTCTGCACGAAGTAGTCCACCGTACCTTTCAGGTTCAGCACCGCCTGCGCGATGTGGATCAGCTCGGTGGCGCCTTCGCCGACGATCTGCACGCCAAGCACCCGGCGGGTTTTCAGCGAGAACAGCATCTTCAGCATCCCATGCTCTAGCCCCATGATATGTCCGCGCGAGGTTTCGCGGAATCGCGCCACGCCGACCTCATAGGGAATACCGCGTTCCTGTAGTTCTTCCTCGGACATTCCGCAGGTGGAGATCTCGGGCACCGAGTAGATGCCGTACGGATACCACGGGCTTTCGGGCAGGGTGGGCGTGTCCAGCGCATGACAGGCGGCCACACGGCCTTGCTGCAAGGACGTCGAGGCGAGCGACGGGTGCCCGATCACATCCCCGGTTGCGTAGATATGAGGCACAGCGGTCTGGTAGGTCTTGCGATCCACCTTGATCCGGTTGCGGTGATCGGTTTCCAGCTCGACGGCGTCCAAATTAAGCTTGGACGTCGCGCCCATCCGCCCAGCGGCGAACAACAGCATCTCGGCCCGGACGTGACGGCCATTTTCCAGCGTCAGTTCAACATGGGCACCCGCATCCTCGATCTTTTCGACCGCAGAGCCCAGCCGCAGATCTACGCCGTTTTCGCGGATCTGATGGGTGAAATCATGGATCAGACGGCTGTCGATGAAATCCAGAAACGTGTCGCGCGGCTCGATCAGCGTCACCCGCACATCCAGCGCCGAGAACATGGTGGCATATTCGACGCCGATCACCCCGGCCCCGATCACCACCAGCGAGCGGGGGATTTCGGCCATCTCAAGGAACTCATCCCCGTCTACGATCGTCTTACCGTTGAAGGGCACATAGTCCGGGCGATAGGTTTTGGTTCCGGTCGCTATCAGGAATTTGGCCGCCGTCAGACGCGTGGTTTCGCCAGCATCTGTTGCGACCTCAACCTCATGCGGACCGACGAATTTGGCCAGACCATTCAGCGTTTCCACGTGGTTGCGGTTGAACTGATGCTCCAGCACGTCGACCTCGTGATCCAGCGTCATGTGCAGACGCGCCTTGAGGTCCTCGGCCCGGATCTGGTCTTTGACCCGGTACGAGCGGCCGTAAAAGCTGCGCTCGCGCCAGCCGGACAGGTTCAGTACCGTTTCGCGCAGCGTCTTCGAGGGGATGGTGCCGGTATGCACCGACACGCCACCGAACCGGTCCTTGCGGTCGATCACCAATACACGACGCTTCAGTTTGCCAGCCTGAATCGCTGCCGCCCGCCCAGACGGACCGGACCCGATGATGATCAGGTCATAGTCGAAATTGCTCATGTCTTAGTCTCCGTACAGCGCTTCGGCGTGGAAGGTGACGTGGTCTTCCATGAAGGTGGAAACGAAGAAATAGGAGTGATCGTAACCGGGCTGCAGGCGATAGGTGGCCTGCTGACGGCGCTCGAAAATGGCCTGCGCCAGCGCCTCGGGGCGCAGCAGGTCGATGAACTGATCATTGGTGCCGGTGTCGATCAGGATCGGGCCATCGAAGCCTTTTTCCTTCATCAGACCCGAGGCGTCGTGCTTGGCCCATGCGGCCTCATCCTCACCCAGATAGGCGCTCAACTGTTTGCGGCCCCAATCCGAACCGGTCGGGTTCGAGATCGGCGCAAAGGCGGAAACCGACCGGAACCGCCCCGGCAGGTTCATCGCCAGCGTCAGCGCGCCGTGACCGCCCATCGAGTGGCCGGTGATGGCCTGACGGTCCATGTCGATGGCAAAGTTTTCAGCCAGCAAAGCCGGTAGTTCTTCGGCCACATAATCCCACATGTTAAAATGCGGCGCCCAGGGGGATTGCGTTGCGTTCACATAGAACCCCGCGCCCTGGCCCAGATCGTAATCGTCGTGATCGGCCACGCCCTCGCCGCGGGGCGAGGTGTCTGGGAAGACAACGGCAATGCCTTGTTCGGCCGCCCAGGCCTGAGCGCCCGCCTTGGTCATGGCGTTTTCATGGGTGCAGGTCAGGCCGGACAGATACCACAGAACCGGAACCGGGCCGTCTTTGGCCTCGGTGGGAAGAAACAGGCCAAAAGTCATGTCGCATTGGCAGGCTGCGGAGGTATGGCGGTAAACGCCCTGAACGCCACCGAAACAGGCGTTTTCCGAAAGGGTTTCCATCTGGCAGGGTCCTTAGCTTTGGGTCGCGATATGGCTAACCCTCCAAGGGCGCGGCGTAAAGGCCGCGCGCCTTCGGCGAGAGTATTTTTTAAAAGATGAAGCTCAGTGTGTTGCGACCCAGGCAATCACAACCGGTACGGTCAGGATACTGGCCGCCGTGGACAACAGGATGGCCGCCGATGCCCGATGCGGGGCCACGCCGTAATGTGCCGCCAGCATATATACATTCCCCGCCACCGGCAGAGCGGCGGCGGCAATGGCCACCGCAGCCGGAAACGCGGCCACCGGAATCACCCACAGCAGCGCCACAGCAACGCAGGCCGGGTGGATGACCAGTTTGCAAAAGCTCAGCCAGCCTGCGACCTGCACGCGTTCGGCCGACTTGGAAGCCAGCGAGGCCCCGATTGCAAACAGTGCTCCCGGCGTGGCGGCCCCGCCCAGAATAGTCAGAAAGTCGTTCAGCGGTCCCGGAACCGGCACCTGAAACGCCGACCACAACATCCCGGCGGATATCGATACGATCATTGGGTTTTTAAGCAGTCCCAGCCCGATCAGTCGCAGGGTCGCGGGCGTCAGCCGCCCGTCGCGCCCGGCATTGATCAAAATGACGATCAGGGACGAAAACACCACCAGATCAACCGTCAGGACCAGCATTACCGGCCCGATGGCGGCTTCGGACAGCAACAGGGCCAGCATCGGTAGGCCCAGAAAGCCGACATTGCCGATAGCGGCGCATTGGGCTTCGACGGCGGCGGTGGGGATGTCGAGCCCGCGCAACCACGCCACCAGTGTCGCCAGCACATAGACCACGACGGTGCCCAGCAGATAACCTAGGACAAGGCGGCCGTTGAAAATCTCGACAAAGGGCAGTGTGGCGGCAAAGCGGAACAGCATTGCCGACAGCGCAAAGAAGAACACAAATTTGGTCAGGTAGGCCGTTGCTTCCTCGGTGAAAAACCGGCTGCGCCCGGCCCAGTACCCCAGGCCGATGATCGCGAAAAACGGAAGCGTTCGTAGAAAGATATCGACCATGGCGAGAGTGTTAGCATTGTTTGACGGAGCGGCAAGCCTTTAGCCGACTTAACCAGCAAGCACTAGGTCCTGACGCGAAAATGAACGGAATTCACCACGTCGCAGGCAAGGGTTTACGCGAATCGTTGTATCTGAACCGAACGGTTTATAGTTTTAGGGGATCATCTAACCAAGGAGAGCCCATGACAGAGACAGCCGCCATCCTTCGTACGGGTCGCAAATTCGATCAGGTTTTGCGTGGCGCCCGAGAGGTTTTCATGGCGGATGGGTTCGAAGGCGCAAGCGTCGATGACATCGCGCGCGCTGCCGGTGTGTCCAAGGCAACGCTCTATAGTTATTTCCCCGACAAACGGCTGTTGTTCATGGAGGTCGCGCAGACCGAGTGCAAACGGATGGCCGAAAACGTCATCTCGATGATCGATGATTCCAAACCCGCGCGCGAAGTTCTGACGATTACAGCAACTCAACTGACCGCTTTTCTGGTGTCAGATTTCTCGCAACAGGTATTTCGGATCTGTGTGGCCGAACGGGACAGATTCCCGGAACTTGGGACGGTGTTTTTCGAAGCCGGGCCGCAGAACGGCCAGCGGCATATGGTTGAATACTTGGAAAAGGCGGTAAAAAAGGGCGAACTGGCAATTGAAGACCTTCAGATTGCCGCCGAGCAGTTTTCGGAACTCTGCAAGGTGCGGATCTGGACCAAAGCCGCTCTGGGTATCCAGACCAATTTCAGCCAATCGGAGATCGACACCATCGCGCTGCAAGCGGTGGATATGTTCATGGCTCGCTATGGGGTCTGATCAAGATTTGGGCAGGCGCGCGGGCGTATGCCTAAAGAAAGGCCGATTAAACAGTTGATGTTTGACAGGGGGACCGTTCTGGAAAACCATCAGGCGGATACAGCGAAGGCCCTGTGACCCTTGACCAGTGCGAACACCAGCTTTTCCCGACGACTGAACGATCTGCTAGTTCAGGTTTACCCCGATCATGATCAAGCTGAACTGGCCCGCCAGATCACGCAGGCCTTCTGGCCCGAGGGGACGCATCGGCGCAAACAGGGGCGTAAGCCAGGCAACAAACTGTGGTCGGAGAAAGACAGCGTCCTGATCACCTATGGAAACTCGATCGAGGATCAGGCCCACAAGCCATTGGACCTGCTGCATGATTTCCTGATCCGGCACCTGAGCGGTGTGGTAAACGGTGTACACATTCTGCCGTTCTTTCCGTTCACCTCGGATGACGGGTTTGCGGTGTCCGACTATTATGCCGTCAGTCCGCAATTGGGGGATTGGACGGATATCACCCGGATCGCGGACGACTTTCACCTGATGTCCGATCTGGTGCTGAACCATGTCTCAAGCCAGGGTGCATGGTTCACCAATTTCCTGCAGGGGAAATCTCCGCACGACCGGTTCTTTTTTGAAGCCTCGCCCGAGGATGACCTGTCTCAGGTCGTGCGCCCGCGCACCACGCCTCTGTTGCGGCAGGTCGACACCAATCAGGGAGAAAAATACGTCTGGTGTACCTTCAGTCACGATCAAGTGGATTTGGATTTCTCGAACCCCGAAGTGTTGGTTGAGATGCTGCGGATCATCCGCCTGCATATCGACAAGGGAGTGCGTATTCTGCGGCTGGATGCAGTGGCCTTTGTCTGGAAAGAGATCGGCACCAATTGCATCCACTTGCCGCAGACCCACGCCATCGTGCAACTGCTGCGGCTGTTGTGCGACTACACCACCGAAACGCTGGTTCTGCTGACCGAGACCAACGTGCCGCGCACTGAAAACCTCAGTTATTTCGGCAACAGGAATGAGGCACACGCGGTTTACAACTTTCCTCTGCCGCCGCTGATCCTGCACGCGATGCAATCGGGTACGGCGCGCTACTTGCGCGAATGGCAGGCCGCGATGCCGCCCGCCCAGTTGGGCTGTGCCTATCTGAATTTCACGGCCAGCCATGACGGCATCGGGATGCGCCCCGCCGAAGGGGTCCTTCCCCCCGAAGAAAAAGAGCGCATGATCGATACCGTGCGCCGGATCGGCGGGCTGGTGTCCATGCGAGCGCTGCCGGACGGGCGCGAGGAGCCTTATGAGCTGAACTGCGGGTATTTCGAAGCGATGGCCGAAACGTTCGACGGCACGGATGAATACCATCTGGCCCGGTTCATCTGCTCGCAGACCATCGTCATGTCGTTGGAGGGGATACCGGCCTTTTACATTCACTCCCTGCTGGCCACTCCCAACGATCACGAGGCGGTTGAGCGACGCGGCATGAACCGGGCGATCAACCGGCATCGCTGGCATTATCCCGATCTGCTGGCACGGCTGGCCGATCCGGGGTCCAATCAGGCGCTGGTGCTGTCGGAATTGTCGCGCCGTCTGCGTCTGCGGGCACAGCAACAGGCGTTCCACCCGAATGCCACGCAATTCACGCTGCGGCTGGACGACCACGTCTTTGGCATCTGGCGGCAGAGCCTGGACCGCAGCCAGTCGATCTTTGCGCTGCACAATGTCTCGTCCGAACCGGTGCATGTCAGCCCCGCCGAAATCAACATGATCGCCGAGGAGGTCTGGACCGATGCGCTGACCGGAGAAATCCTTGCGACCAACAGCCCGGATATTGTGCTGGCGCCGTATCAGTGCCGCTGGATCACGAACCGGGTGTGAACTCCTTTAAATCTTCGGACACTGCCGCCTTCAGGCGCAACAGGAACTCAGGATCTGCCGAATGGACACGGTTCCACGTCGGGATGAACGGCGTCTCGTGCGGGTTATCGAGGAAAACCTGACCGGCGCGGATGATGTTCTCAGCAAACAGCTCGATGGACTTTTCTTCCTTGTGGCGGTCCAATTCCAGACCGTTCATCTTGGCGTCGGTATAGTAGCCCTCCAACAGGTCCAGCGCGGATCGGTAGTAAGTGGCCTTGAGTGTGCGGAACGTGTTGGGTGTGAACACCGTGCCATCGGCGGCCAGTTTGCGGAAAATCGCCTTGCATATATCGGTGGACATGCGGGATAGGCCACGGTTGGCATCCTCGGGCGACAGGTCCTGATGCTTGTGGTCGTAATTGTCCGCGATCTCGACCTGACAGACCGATTTCGGAGCTAGATTGCGCCAAGCCTCGGACAGAACGCCGATCTCTAAACCCCAGTCCGAAGGAATGCGCAGGTCGGGCAGGGTGGGGGTGCGGATGGCGAACTCCCCCGACAGCGGATAGCGGAAGCTGCGCAGGTAATCGAGGTAGTCTCGGTCTCCGATCACCTTCTTCAGCGCGATCAACAGCGGGCTGACAAGCAAGCGCGTAACGCGGCCATTCAACTTGCCCTCGCCAACGCGGGGATAGAACCCTTTGGCCATCTGGAATGGAAAGGTCGGGTTGACGACCGGATAGACCAACCGGTCCAGCATTTGCCGGTCATAGGTGACGATATCGCAATCATGGATAGCCATCACCGAACTGTCGGCGCAGGCCAGCAGGTACCCGATGCAGGACCAGACATTCTTGCCCTTGCCGGGTTCCTGCGGGGCCAATCCCATCCCGCGCAGATGTGCCTCAAGCTGGGTCAGGCGCGGGCTGTCATTCCAGATCACCGCGTGGTTTTGCGGCAGATCGGCAAAAAACGCGCGGGCGTGGCGATATTGCGCTTCATCTGCCTGATCCAGACCGATGATGATGCGGTGCAGATAGGGAACCTGCTTTAACTCCTTCAGAATGCCCGCCAATGCGGGACCTTCCAGTTCGGAATACAGGCAGGGAAGGATCAGGGTAATCTTGCGCGTTTCCGCAAAGACCGAGATTTCATGCGCCAGTTGCCCTGCGGGTCTGCTGCGCAGGTTGTGAAGGGTGGTGATGTTACCGTTCTGATGAAAATCTGCCATGTCTTGTGCCTTTTTTGTATCAGAGCCCTGCCGTCAGTGTCAGGATCGCTTCGGACCAGCCGCGTGGGCCGCTCTGAGTTGTTCTGAGAATCCGCGCCTCGATTTCGGGCGAGAAGGGAGGGATGGAGGGGCCGTCCGGATTGGCGATGATCACACCCTGATCCGCCGCACAGATCATTTCACTGTCATTAGGCGCATCACCCAAAGCAATGGTGCGCACAGGTTGCAGATGTTCAACAATGTCCTTCATCGCGTCCGCTTTGGTCTTGCCGAAGCATAGGGTCAGAAACCTCCCTCCCTGCCGAGCAAATAGACCTGCGCTCGCAGCGGCAGAAAGGAACGTTTGCAAACTGGTTTCCGAACCAGTCCACAGCCCCGGCTCACTGAAATTGCGTTGTTTGGCAAGGGCAGCTTGTGCAAGACTCAAACCCGTTTTTTGCGCCACTTCTTGGTCGGTCAAATCGCAAAAACCGACGAAACCTTTCGGCAGAGACCTTAGAATGTTCCGAAGGCGCAAATACGCGTCGTCATCATCACTATTGGACTTGTCCGGCCAAAGTATCCCCGCCCCGTTTTCGACGATGGCGGGCAAATGGGTCAGGCCCATGTCCCCCTGCAAAGGCCGGATTTCCGCTGCCGTTTTGCTGCTGGCCAAAACCAGACCTGCGCCCAGTTCTGTCAGAAGGGCAAGGCCGGGTCTGGCCGCGTCCCAGCCGTAATCGTGGTGATCCAATAAAGTGCCATCCAGATCGGAAAACACCAGAAGCGGCAGGGTAGAGGCAGCGGCATCGTTCATTGCCCCCGAAGTAGAAATCTGCAGATGCGGGATGTAAATCCGCACTGACGAATTTTCCATCAAACTAAGCGTTCGCGCCCAATTTTTAGGCACGAATGCCCGAAGTTATTCGATGAACGTTCTAGCCAACCGGTCGCTGATCGGTTGCGACAGATAACTGAACACAGCTCGTTCGCCGGTATTTACGAAAAGATCGGCAGGCATACCGGGCACCAACTCCAACGCAGCAACGTCCTGCGGTTGCTCGGCATCCAGCTTGACCCGCGCCTTGTAGTAAGGCTCACCCGTGCGTTCATCCTCTAGCGCATCTGCTGAGATATCGAAAATCCGGCCACTTGCCTCGGGCACGTCCGCTTGCGCGAAGGCTGACAAACGGATGCGAGTAGACTGACCAACCCGCAGCTTGTCGATGTCACCTGTATTGACCCGCGCCTCAACGATCAACGACTGATCGGCGGGAACGATATCCATGATCGGCTCACCCGGACGGATAACGCCGCCTGTCGTCGATACGCCAAGGTTCACCACACGCCCACTGGTGGGTGCCAGAACCTGCGCTCGCTTCAGCCGGGCTTGAGTTCCTGCAAATTGCGGGCGGACCAGATCAAGCTGGGCTTCAACCACGGCCAGTTCCCCTGCGATGGCCTCATCGCGCAGTTTTTGTTGGCTGAGTAGCGACAGCTCCAACTCCTGCACCCGATCCTCGGCCTGCGCGATCTGGGTCCGCAACGAGGCATCGACCCCGCCGAGCCGTTCCAGTTCGATCTGCCGTGCGCTGACCCGTGTGACGGCGACCAGCCCCTTGGCCAGCAACGATTGCAGGTTCGTCAGTTCTGCTCGCGTGATGTCCATCTGGTTTTGCGTTGCCTTTCGCTGCTCGTTCAAACCCGCGATCTGGTTGCGCAGACCGGTGATCCGTTGCGCATTGATCTGTGCTTCGGTGCGCCGCGCGCGGGCTTCGGTGTCGAACAGTTGTTTCTGGGTCAGGTATGGGGACACCCAGTGCAAACGCTCCATGCCTTCGCGAAACCCGGCCAACGCGGTGTCTTCGTTAAACGCGGCCTGTTCGCTCATCTGCGCCAACAGGCGGGCACGGCGGACCGAAAGCTCTCCCAACTGGCTGCCCTGCACGCTAAGGTCTACGTCGATCTCGGTGCTGTCGAGTTGTACCAAAGGCTGCCCGGCCTCGACGAATTGCCCGTCTGTCACCAGAATGGACTGGATGATGCCGCCGTCCAGATGCTCGACAGTCTTGCGGTCGCCTTCGACGACGAACGAGGCAGGTGCGACCACGGCCCCGTCTAGTTTCGAGGCGAAGGCCCAATAGGCACTGCCACCGACGAACACCGCCAGAGTGAACAGTCCGAACAGCACATACCGCCCAATGCTGGATGACGCATCGGTGATCTCCTTTAGCTGCGCCTCATGGAAACCAACCGCGTTGCGGGAAGATGTGTAGTTTATCAGGTCCGTCATTGCGCTGCTCCTGCGATCTGAGTTTCGGTTTCCCGGCGTGGGTGTGTCTGCAACACGTTGCGGCTGTTCACCTTCAACACGTCCTGTTTGTCGCCAAACTGAGCCTGACCGCCATTGCGCAGAACCAGTACCTTGTTGGCCGCCTGCAACGTGGCCGGGCGATGGGTCATGACGATCGCAATCGCGCCCCGGTCGTGCATGGCCAGCAAGGCATCGCGAAGGGCCTGCTCCCCCTCGGCATCCAAGTCCGAGTTGGGTTCGTCCAGAACCAACACAAACGGATCGCCATACAGCGCCCGGGCCAGAGCCAGTCTCTGACGCTGACCGCCGGACAAAAAGAACCCCTGCCCGATGCGGGTTTCATACCCGTCGGGTAGGCCGCTGATTAGCTCATGCACCCCGGCTTCTCGGGCAGCGCGCAGGATTTCAGCGTCATCAATTGCAGTTGAGAACCGGCCGATGTTTTCGCGAATGGTGCCATCGAACAGTTCTACGTCCTGAGGCAGGTAACCGATCTGCTTGCCCAGATCCTCGGCATTCCATTTCGACATCGGGCTGCCGTCCAGCAGAACCTCGCCGCGTTGTGGATGCCAGATACCGGCCAGCATTTTGCCCAGAGTGGTCTTGCCCGACCCGCTTTGGCCGATCACGGCCAGAACATCTCCGGCTTTCAGGTTGAAATCAATTCCACGAAGGGTGGCATTCAGCGCACGCGGAGGGGCCGCCTGCGCGATGCGAACATCCAGCGACTTGAATGCACGCGGCAGATGCAGGTTGGCCGGTGCCTCAGTAAAGTCCTCGGTTAATTGCTTGATTTTGCTGTACGAACCGCGTGCGGCCAGAAACGTACGCCACTGGCCGATCAACTGGTCAATCGGGGCCAGTGCGCGGGCCAGAACGATGGTCGCGGCGATCATCACACCTGCGGTGGACTCTCCGGTGATTGCAAGCGCGGCCCCAAGGCCAAGAGCCGCTGACTGCAGGCCCATGCGTATGGTTTTGGACATTACCGAAAAGCTGGCGATCCGATCTGCAGTACGGGTCTTGTGCTGATGCGCATCCGCCTGCAGGGCAGTCCAACGGCGCACCAGATCGTCCTTCATGCCCAACGCATGAACCAGCTCGGCGTTGTTATCGCTGGTCTTGAACAGTGCATCCGAGCGCCCCCGCGCCTGCGATGCCTGTTGCATCGGCGTTCGGGCGCGGGCGTTGTTGATCAGCACCATGAGGGTCAGGGTGGCAGCTCCGGCCAGACCGAGTAGGCCCAGAAACGGGTGCAGAACATACAGCACCAACAAGTAAATCGGTATCCAGGGCGCATCGAAGAATGCGGTCAGAGTGGTACCTGAGATAAACTCGCGAAAGCCGTTCACGTCTTCGACCAGATTTTCGCCAGCATCGCTTTCACCCTGGACCCGGCGGCGCATGGCAGCGCCAAGAACGGGGGCGCCGACGCTCAGCTCGAACCGGGCGGCCAGGCGGCCAAGGATGCGCATCCGCATCAGGTCAAGGCAGGCGATCACCACAAAAACCCCGGCCAGCAGTAGCGACAGGGCGATCAGAGTATCGGCATTCTGGCTGGTCAGTACGCGGTCATAGACCTGCAGCATGTACAACGGTCCGGCCAGCATCAGAAGGTTCAGAAACAGGCTGAAGACCGCGACCGCAACAAAGCCTTTGCGCAGCGACCCCCAGGCGGATTTGACGGGATTGGCATTCTGGAACATGTCTTGGGCCCTTTCCGGCTAGAAAAACGGGGCGACCAGAGGCCGCCCCGCTGCTGCTCGATTATGCGACGAAGTCGTCTTCGGTCAGGTCGGTGCTGTTAACGCCTGCCAGACGAACCGAACCTTCGCTACCGAATGAAATCACGGCATCGTTGCCATTCTGCGCGACACTCACCGCACCACCGAAATCCGGGCCGAAGTCACCGAATTGCAGCTGGTCGAAACCAACCTCAAAATCATGGATCACGTCGTTTCCGAAGTTTGCCCCGAAAGTGAAAGTGTCAGCCCCGGCGCCGCCGATGAGGATGTCATTGCCGCCCTCACCCGAGATCAGATCAGCGCCCGCGCCACCATTCAGCACGTTGGACAAATCGCTGCCAACAATCACGTCGCCATCATCCGACCCGACGACGTTTTCGATCGAGCGCAGCACGTCCGTCTCGAGTTGGTTGTCGATGACATCCAGACCGATCACGCCAGTTCCCCCAACCGCATCCACGTCCAGTGTGGCGCCTGCATCCACCAAGCTGTCCTGAACCACCGGACCGTTCGCACCCGCTGGAGCGTTGTGCAGGTGGATGGCCGAGACAACCCCCGGGATTGGGGTGTTCAGGTCAGCCTCGTTCAGACCGGTCACGCTCAGTTCACTGGAATACGTGACCACACCTGTGTTCAGGTTCTGAGTGATGACGACCGAGGCATCCCCTGTTGCCTCGCTATCCGAGGTCGGGCCCGGTTCCTGCGAAGCATCCAAGCCACCGCTGAGGGTCACCGTACGGATGCCATGATCGGTCACATCGCTGTCAACCAGCAGCTGTCCGCGAATTTCCCCGCCTGGGAAGTCAGCGGTGTGGATGTTGTAGTACAGGTTGCCCTGAACGGCTTGATCCACAAAGGCTGCACCGTCGGCGATGGCCGATCCAAACTGATCCGGCGCAGCGACTATCGCGTCGGTGATCGAGACATTGAAACCGGTGTCACGCGTTGCAGTACCGTTGCCGTTGGCGTCCAGACGGACTTCAACCCCAACATCCAGATCCGAGAAATCGGCTGTGTCGATCCCGTCGCCACCGTCGATAAAGTCATCTCCCAGACCACCGGTCAGAACGTTGTCGGCTTCACCTGCGATCAGTACGTCATCGCCCGCACCACCGTTGATATCACCATTGGTGGTCCCCAGATCGACAAAGATGTCGTCGCCGTCGCCCAGAAGAACGTTGCCGTTGATCACGCCTTCGTCGTCATTGACGATGGTCACGTCGCCCGCATCCGAGGCGTCGATTGCGTTGACCGTGCCACGGATTTCACCTTCGTTCAGGATTGCGCCCAGAAGGTTCAGACCGCCATCCACGCGAATACCTGCGGCGGCGTCCGAGCCTTCGGACCCGGCGATCAGACCTTCGTTGACAACCACACCAGCAAACGAAGCATCGTCCTGATTGGTGAACAGGCGCAGACCGTCCCCGACCTGATTGCCTTCGACCGCGTCGCCGCGCCCCTGGAAGGTACCTTCGTTCACAACAACTGCCGAGACCACATCACTCGACACATCACCGGTTTGCAGCGAAACGGCGGAGCCGTTATTGCCTTCGCCCGCATCAACAAGACCGGTGTTGGTGAAGCTGTAATTGTCGGCCGTGCCATCGGCATAGACCGTGCCGTTGCGCTGATTGCCTGTGCCAAGGATGTCGCCTTCGTTCACGACCTCAAGCCCGTCACCGTCAATGTTCAGCGCCCGGCTGTCCGAGGTCACGGTGCCACGGTTGACGAAAGACCCGCCTGCGTGATCGCCGGTGCCGAAGTACACACCGTTCTGAACGCCAGCAAACAGACCGGTTTCCTCGTTGACCAACTGGCCTTGGAAATTGACGCCGTTTACAGCCCGAAACGCACCGACAGTGTTGTTTGCGCCTTCGGAGGACACCGTACCAGTGTTGGTGATTGTGCCGGTGAACAGGGCAGGGCCAAAGCCGCCACCTTCAAGACGTGCGCCTTCCAGACGGATACCGTCTCCGGCTGTACCCAGACCCGCGCCTGCGTTACCACGTCCTGCGATGATGCCATCGTTGGTGATCTCAACTTCGCCATTGCCACCCTCGGCCAGCGACAGCGAGATGCCAGCGCCGTCGTTGTGCTCACCCGCATCGATTCTGCCCGTTGCAAGGTTTCTGATCGAGTAATCCCGTGCCGTATCGTCGGCATAGACAGTCCCGTTGCGCTGATCACCTGTGCCCAGAATGTCACCGCCATTGATCAGATCGACGCCTGAGCCGTCGATGTTCACCGCGCGACTACCCGACTGGATGGTGCCAAAGTTCAGCACGTCCAGATCGTGTTCACCGTTACCGATATACAGACCGTTGCGCGGCCCTTCGATCACACCGGTTGAGGTATTCAGGATTTCTCCTTCGGTGTTCGTACCATCCGCGATGCGGATACCGGCGGCGGTGCCCTGATTGCTCTCGGTCGAGATCAGGCCGCTGTTAACAATCTCGGTGTCCAGAATGGTGCCTTCCGCGCCATTGTTAATGCGGATGCCATCACCGGCAAGCGCGGTGTTCGACGCGGCCTGACCTCGGCCCTGGATGGTTGCCCCGAAACCGTTGAAAATATCGGTTTCGACGCGGTCACTGATCTCATCACCCACCTGCAGCGAAATACCGGCGCCCTGGTTTTCTTCACCGGCATCAATGGTGCCGCCTGTGAAATTCGAGATCGAAACATCTTCGGCGGTGCTGTTGGTATAGATCGTGCCATTGCGCTGATCGCCGGTGCCGATGATGTCACCAAAGTTGCGCACATCGATGCCCTGACCCTGGATGTCGACCGCGCGGCTGTCCGAGCTGATGACGCCACCGCGGAAGTTGTCGAGAGTGCCCGAGCTGCCTGCGCCTGCAAATTGCACACCGTTGAACTCACCCGCGATCTCACCGAAGTTGCGGATCGAGGCGCTGCCGGTGACCTGAACACCCGTGGCCAGCACGTCGGGACCGTTGTTGGCCTCGATCCGGCCCGAGCGGAAGTTGAAGACATCAACATCCTGACCTTTCGCCAGAACAGCCGCGACAGCGTTATTGGTGACGATCTCGCCAAAATTCAGCAGGCGCGAGAAGTCATTTGCCAGAACAAAAGCTGGCGTGTCATCGACGACAGTGCTTTGAAAGAAGTTGTTGATAAGGGATTGGCCATCGCGGGATGTCTCTTGCGCCAATGTTGACGTGGTCAAGAGACGGGCGCGTAAGCTTGCCAGAAGTTGGGACAGCATTGGTAACTCCGTCATAGGATTTGCGTTTTGCGGTCCGCCCGCTGGTTTGGGCGCTCCACGTAGCAAAGGGGTAGCCACCACCGTCGGTCAGCTAAAATTCATCCTTCGAATTGGGGATATAACCAATGCAAATAGTCACGCCCACCGTGATGTGAGGCGTCGGCGCGACAAGTGATTTCAATTGGTTAAGTGGATTGCGCCGCAAGCGTGGCGCTATTCAGTGGCGCAGAATGACGGTTTTGTCAGGGATTGTGATCCCGTTTTCCTGCAATGGCATCTGTTTTGGCGTATCTAAAGAGCATCCCCGGCGGGGTTGGAAAACTCGGTTTTGGATTGCAGTTATGAATTTCAGAGATTTGGAATACGTTCTCGCCATCGCAAAACATGGCCAATTCAGTCAGGCAGCCGTAGCTTGCAACGTCTCTCAACCCGCATTGTCCAATCAGGTCAAAAAGCTCGAGCAGGAGTTGGGAACGGATCTGTTTCTGAGGCTCAATAACGAGGTGCGTCCGACCACTTGCGGAGAGCGGGTAATTGCTATCGCCGAACGTATCCTTAGGGACGCCCAGAACATTCGAGATACCGCAACCCAGTTCCGCGACCCCGAGGCCGTTCCCTTTCATATCGGAATGACGCCGACGCTTGCCCCATACCTCACACAGTATTTTTCAGACTTGTTCAGCACGCTGTTCCCAAACATGCGGGTCACCATGATCGAGGACCTGCCGCAGAATATGTTGCAAATGGTTGAGGATCACACGCTGGACGTCGCATTGGTCGCGAAACCCAATACAGCAGCGACACTGGACTTCACCTCAATCTGGACTGAGCCATTGTTTCTGGCTCTGCGCGATGGGCACCCGCTGTGTCATTTGCCGTCTATCGCGCCGGAAGACGTGCCCGCGCATGATTTCATCCGATTGCCGCACAGTTTCGGTTATGCGCTGGAGGATCGTCTGCCCAAACTAGATCCGTCGCGCCGAGTCAGCAAACGCTTTGATCTAAGTGCCCTTCGGTTCGAAACGATTTGCCGCCATATCTGCCACTCGGACGATTGCACTATTGTCTCAGCGCTGGCAGCGGAACAATTCAAACGCGACAAGTGGCCATTGTGCTTTGTGCCGTTCGACGCGCCGGGGCACCTGCGCGATCTGGGTGCGGTGACGCGCCCGGGCTGCCCGCGCCGACCACTACTGGATCGCATCGGTACTTACATAAATGAAAATCCGCCCGTAGGTGTCACACCAACCTTTTTAGGATGATGTTAGCCCACAGGTCGAAATTGATCGTATCAGACATCGTCTGACGGCAAAAAACCTGCATTTAAATCGCCTCTTTTTTGACTCGTGCAGAGGGTTTAATCGCCTCAATTGTCTCTTGCCCGTGTCGCCTAAAAGGTCGAACCTATCGGTGTATCCGGCACGTTTGATGACTGACCGCATGCATCAGCGTAAGTCAGTTGACAATGGATTTTGTATTTTGGATACATTGGGCAGAGATTTCGCGGCGAACAGAGTCGTCCAAGAATGCTCTGGCCACAAAGAGCAACGCGAATGTCTGAAAAAAATCATTTCTGGGAGACCCACATGAAACTGAAATTAATGGCCGCAACTGCTGCGATCGCCCTGTCGGCTGCCGCAGCACAAGCGAACACGCTGGTCTATTGTTCGGAAGGCTCGCCCGAAGGCTTCGACCCGGCGCTGTTCACCGCCGGCACGACCTTTGATGCCTCTTCGCACCCGATCTACAACCGCCTGCTCGAGTTCGAAACCGGCACCACCAACGTGATCCCGGGTTTGGCGGAAAGTGTCGAAGCCAGCGATGACGGTCTGGAATACACTTTCAAACTGCGTCAGGGCGTCAAGTTCCACTCGAACGACGAATTCACCCCGACCCGCGATTTCAACGCCGATGACGTGATCTTCTCGTTCATGCGTCAGAAGGACGAAGGCCACCCCTACAATCAGGTCTCGGGCGGTACTTGGGAGTACTTCCAGGGTATGGGCATGCCGGATCTGGTCGAGTCCATCGAAAAGGTCGACGACTACACCGTGAAATTCACCCTGACCAAACCCGAAGCGCCGTTTGTTGCCAACATGGCGATGGATTTCGCCTCGATCCTGTCGGCCGAATACGCGGATGCGATGATGGAAGCGGGCACGCCTGAAAAGCTGAACACCGCGCCGATCGGCACCGGTCCGTTCTCGTTCGTGGCCTATCAAAAAGACGCGGTAATCCGTTATGCCCAGAATGCCGATTACTGGAACGACCCGGCGGCGGTTGAAAACCTGATCTTCGCGATCACTCCGGACGCATCGGTTCGCTATCAAAAGCTGAAGGCCGGCGAATGCCACATCATGCCCTATCCGAACCCCGCCGACATTCAGGCGATGAAGGATGACGCCGACATCAACATGATGGAGCAGGAAGGCCTGAACGTTGGGTATCTGGCCTACAACACCACCATGGAACCGTTCGATAATCCGAACGTCCGTAAGGCGCTGAACATGGCAATCGACAAGAACGCCATCATCGACGTGGTGTTCCAGGGCTCGGGCCAGGTGGCCAAGAACCCGATCCCGCCGACCATGTGGGGCTATAACGACGCCATCACCGACGACGCCTATGATCCCGAAGCGGCCAAGGCGATGCTCGAGGCCGAAGGTGTTTCCGATCTGTCTATGAAGATCTGGGCGATGCCGGTTCAGCGTCCGTACAACCCGAACGCTCGCCGTATGGCCGAACTGATCCAGGCAGATTTCGCCAAGGTTGGCGTAGATGTTGAGATCGTGTCCTACGAATGGGGCGAGTACCTGTCACGCTCGAAAGAACTGAACCGTGATGGTGCTGTTCTGCTGGGCTGGACCGGCGACAACGGCGACCCAGACAACTTCCTGGCCGTTCTGCTGGGCTGTGACGGTCGCGAAGCGTCGAACCGCGCACAATGGTGCCACCAGCCGTTCGAAGACCTGATCCTGCAAGCCAAGCAAACCACCGATCAGGCTGAGCGTACCAAGCTGTATGAAGACGCTCAGGTGATCTTCAAAGAGCAGGCGCCGTGGGCGACCATTGCACACTCGGTTGTATTCATGCCGATGCGCAATGAAGTGCAGGGCTACAAAGTACACCCGCTGGGCGGTCACATCTTCTATGGCGTGAGCGTCGAATAAACCACCACTCACAGACCGGAGCCGTCGATTAGGCGGCTCCGGTTTTCTATTTCTGGAGGTCGGCGTCAATGCCGGATTTGTCCGAGTACCGTCAACTGGCAAAGGACATGTCAGTGGATGCCGTGGCGCTTGTGCCCGGTCCGAATTTCACCCGCGCTTTGGGAAAGCCCTTCATGAGCCACGAACGACCCTTTGTGGTCGTGATCCCGGCCGAAGGTGCGCCAGCTGCGGTAGTACCCAATCTTGAGCTGGGGTCATGGGAACTGGTCGGGTTCGAAGGCGCTGTCTTCGACTGGTTCGACCAGACCGGCTATGATGATGCGTTTGCCGCGCTGGCCGACCATATGCCACTGACGTCGCTTGCTGTCGAAGGGCAAGTGATGCGGGTCTTTGTGTCCAAGGCTTTCACCAACGCGCTGCCGAACCTACGGATTGTCGATGCCGAGCGTGAGATTTCCGGCCTGCGGATCTGCAAGACCGAAGCCGACATCGCAGCAATGCAGGCGGCGATTGATATTTCGGAACGTGCCTTGGCCCGCGTTATCGCGGATGTACGCGTCGGCCAGACCGAAGTTCAGATCGAGCAGGCCTTGGTTCAGGCCCTGTTTGCCGAAGGCGCGGCCTCTCTGGCCTTTGCGCCAATCGTTGCGGCAGGGGATAACTCGGCACGCCCCCACGGCAAGGCCCGTGCGGACTACAAGATCAAACCGGGCGACGCGTTGCTGTTTGATTTCGGCGCCCGTAAACATGGGTTCGCCGCCGACATCACCCGCACTTTCTTTGTGGCCGAAGTTTCGGACGAGGGCAGGGATGTCTACAACACCGTTTTGCGTGCCAACCTTGCGGGGTTCGAGGCTTGCCGTCCCGGCGTCACCGCCCACGATATCGACGACGCGGTGATCAGCGTGCTCGAAGCCTCGCCCTATGCCGACCGCATCCGCACCAAGACGGGTCATGGGTTGGGCCGGGACGTGCATGAAGCACCATACATTATGCGCGGAAATGACCAGAAAATCCTTCCCGGCATGGTCTGGACCAACGAACCGGGCCTTTATGAACTGGACAATTTCGGCATACGCATCGAAGATGACGTATTGGTGACCGAAGATGGTTGCCGGTCGCTGACCAGCTTTCCCAAAGATCTCACAATCATAGGTCGCTGATGTTTGGCTATTTTCTAACCCGCCTGGGTATGTTCATCCCGACCTTTCTGGGCGTGACGCTGATTTCCTTCATGTTCATCCGGGTCCTGCCGGGCGATCCCATCATCGTCATGGCCGGCGAACGCGGCATGACCGAGGAACGCTATCAGGAGATGGTCGAGAAGCTGGGTTTCGACAAACCGGTCCTGCAGCAATACTGGGACTATCTGGTCGGCGTCATGCACGGCGATCTGGGCGAAAGCTTTGTCACCAAAAAGCCTGTCTGGGATGAGTTCTTTGCCCTGTTCCCTGCGACATTGGAACTGTCGATCTGCGCGATGATCTTTGCGGTGGCGTTGGGATTGCCTGCCGGTGTGATCGCCGCCGTGAACCGGGGCAAGTTCTTTGACCGGGCGCTGATGTCTTCGGCGCTGGTTGGGTATTCGATGCCGATTTTCTGGTGGGCGCTACTGCTGATCATCGTGTTCTCGGGCAATCTGGGCTGGACGCCGGTCTCGGGACGGATCGACCTGCTGTACTACTTCCCAAGCGTCACCGGCTTTATGCTGATCGACAGTCTGTTGTCAGGGCAGCCCGGGGCGTTCGGATCTGCCGTACGACATCTGATTCTGCCGACCATCGTTCTGGGCACCATCCCTCTGGCGGTGATCGCGCGCCAAACACGCTCGGCCATGTTGGAAGTGCTGGGCGAGGATTACATCCGCACCGCCCGTGCCAAGGGTCTTTCGCCTTCACGGATCAACGGGCTGCACGCGCTGCGCAACGCCCTGATCCCGGTGATCACAGTAATCGGCCTGTCGGTCGGAACTCTGTTGGCTGGCGCGATCCTGACTGAAACGATCTTTAGTTGGCCGGGTATCGGCAAATGGATGGTCGACAGCATTTTCCGCCGCGACTACCCGGTGGTGCAGGGCGGCCTGTTGATGATCGCCGTGATCGTGATGCTGGTGAACCTTCTGGTCGATGTCCTCTACGGCATCATCAACCCCAAAATCCGGAGGCGGTGATGGCTGAACTGTCTGCAAACGCGCCCAAAACCGAAGACCGCCCCAGCGCTCTGCGAGAGTTCTGGTACTATTTCAGCGAGAACCGCGGAGCGGTGATGGGCCTGTGGGTTTTCCTGGCCTTTGTCTTCTGTGCTGCCTTCGCGCCCCTGTTGGCACCCTATGACCCGACCGAGCAGTTCCGCGCGCACATTCTGCAGCCGCCAGCATGGCAAGAGGGCGGCAGCTGGGCCTTCCCATTGGGCACCGACCCGCTGGGCCGGGATATGCTGTCGCGCCTGATCATGGGATCGCGCTATTCCTTCTTTGTCGGCATCGTCGTGGTCTGTGTGGCTGTGACCGGCGGTGTGATCATCGGCCTGCTGTCCGGGTTCGCGCCCAAATGGGTCGATACGCTGATCATGCGAGTGATGGATATCATCCTGTCCTTCCCGTCGCTGCTGCTGGCGCTGGTGTTGGTCGCCATCCTCGGCCCCTCGCTGACCAATGCGATGATCGCAATCGCAATCGTGTTTCAGCCGCATTACGTGCGCCTGACCCGCGCGTCAGTGCTGTCCGAGCGGCAAAAGGACTACGTAACTTCGGCCCGGGTGGCCGGCGCGGGCAAGGCGCGGTTGATGTTCAAAACAGTGCTGCCTAACTGTCTGGCCCCGATCATCGTGCAGGCGGCGCTGTCGTTTTCGACTGCCATTCTGGACGCCGCCGCGCTTGGTTTTCTGGGCATGGGCGCACAACCGCCCACACCGGAATGGGGCACCATGCTGGCCGAAGCGCGTGAGTTCATTCTGCGCGCGTGGTGGGTGGTGACCTTCCCCGGCCTCGCCATCCTGATAACGGTGCTGGCCATAAACCTGATGGGCGACGGTCTGCGCGACGCGCTGGACCCGAAACTGAAGCGGAGCTGACGACATGAGCCTGTTGGATATCCGAAACCTTACTGTCGAATTCGCCACCGCTTCGGGCAAGTTCCGCGCCGTGGACGGGGTAGACCTGTCGGTCGACAAGGGCGAGTTGATGGCCATCGTCGGCGAAAGCGGATCGGGCAAATCCGTGTCGATGCTGGCGCTGATGGGTCTGCTGCCCTGGACGGCCACGATCACCGCCGACCAGTTAAGTTTCGAAGGCATCGACCTGACCAAAATCTCGGCCCGTGACCGCCGTAAGATCATCGGTAAAGACATCGCCATGATTTTTCAGGAGCCGATGTCCTCGCTGAATCCCTGTTTCACGGTCGGCTTCCAGATCAAAGAGGCGCTGCGCATTCATCTGGGTCTGAACCGGAAAGACCGCCACCAGCGCGCGATTGAGCTGTTCGATCAGGTCGGTATCCCGGCCCCGGAAAGCCGCCTGAACACTTTTCCGCACCAGATGTCGGGAGGGATGAATCAGCGGGTAATGATCGCGATGGCGATTGCCTGCAAGCCCAAGCTGCTGATCGCGGATGAACCCACAACGGCGCTGGACGTGACCATTCAGGCGCAGATTCTGGATCTGCTGGTACGGTTGCGTGACGAACAGGGCATGGGTCTGGTGCTGATCACCCACGATATGGGCGTGGTTGCTGAAACGGCCGAGCGCGTGCAGGTGCAATATGCCGGCCAAAAGGTCGAGGAACAGCCCGTCAAAGACCTGTTTCGGACACCGCGCCATCCCTACACCTCGGCGCTTCTGAGCGCATTGCCGGAACGGGCCACATCGAAAATGTTGCCTACCATTCCGGGCGTGGTCCCCGGTCAGTTCGACCGGCCCAAAGGGTGCCTGTTCAGCCCCCGATGCCAGTTTGCGGACGATCTGTGCCGTTCCCTGCCGCCGACCCCGCATAGTGCGGAGTTCGGCAAGGCCCGCTGCCACTATGTCGAAAAGATAACCGCCGGAGAAATGGCATGACCGCACCTATTGTTCAGGCCAGCGCCTTGGCTCGGCACTACATCGTCAAGGGCGGGTTGCTGTCGAAACCGGCAACGGTCAAAGCTCTGTCCGGCGTCGATTTCGACCTGAAACCCGGCAAAACTCTGGCCATCGTCGGTGAATCCGGCTGTGGGAAATCGACACTCGCGCGCGTGGTGACGATGATCGAGGAGCCGACCTCGGGCAATCTGACCATCGACGGTGTCGACATCACACCATCAAAATGGGCGCAGATGCGCGAGACGGTTCAGATCGTGTTTCAAGACCCTTACGGCTCGCTCAATCCACGCCAGCGGATCGGGCAAATCTTGCAGGAACCGCTGATCATCAACCGGCCCGACATGTCTGCCGCTGATCGCGAAGCTCGGGCGCGCGAGATGATCGACCTCGTCGGTCTGCGCCCCGAACATTACGATCGCTATCCGCATATGTTCTCGGGCGGGCAGCGTCAGCGGATCGCCATCGCACGCGCGCTGATGCTGAACCCCAAGGTGCTTGTGCTGGACGAGCCGGTCTCGGCGCTGGATGTCTCGATCCAGTCGCAGATTCTGAACCTTCTGGTCGAACTGCAAGAGCGTCTGAACTTGGCCTATCTTTTCATCTCGCATGACCTGTCGGTGGTGAAACACTTCGCCGATGACGTGATTGTCATGTATCTGGGTCGGGCCGTTGAAAAAGCCCCGAAAGAACTGCTGTTCGCAGCCCCCCGGCATCCCTATTCCAAGGCGCTACTGTCCACGACCCCGCGTGCCGACCCAGAGGCGCGGAAAGAGCGGATCAAATTGGAAGGTGAGCTGCCCTCACCAATGAACATCCCCAAAGGTTGTGCTTTTGCGCAACGTTGCTGGCTGGCGACCGAGGAATGCCGGGCCGCCCCACCCGAACTGAGCGGTGAGGACCATCAGGTGGCCTGCCTGCATCCTCTGGATTAATCGGGCTTATTCACCTTTGCGCGTGGTAATGACCATTTCCAGCAATTGGTCCTTGGTGCGCTGAATATGCCGGGTCAGCAGGGCGCAGGCGTCCTCGACCCGGCCGTCGCGGGCCAGTGACAACAGTTCTCTATGGTCTTTCTTGGCCGGTTCGCGTTGTTCCATGACACTCAGGTGCATCCGGACATACCGGTCGGATTGCACATTGACCCGCTGCAGGATTTCATTGCTCAACCCGCGCCCCGCAGCAGCATAAAGCGCCATATGGTATTCGTTGTTCAGACTACCCCAGCGGCCCACATCATAGGCGTCGTAGGACTTCTCCATCTCATCCAGAATCCGGTCGCATTCGATGAAATCAGCCTCGGCCATCTGCGGGATGGCGCGTCGGAACAGGTCCACCTCCAGCAGCACGCGCAGATCAAAAATCTCACCGACTTCTGACAGCGAATGCTTGGTGACCGATGCGCCGCGGTTGTTGGTCAACTGCACAAGACCCTCGGCATCCAGCCGTTTCAGTGCCTCGCGGATCGGCATACGCGAGACGTCGTAATCCTCGGCCAGTGCTTCCTGTCTGATAGTCTCACCTTCGGCCATTTCACCACTCAAAATCCGCTCGCGCAGATCGTTGGTGATGACTTCGGGCAGGCTTTGTCGGGGGATCGCGCGGGTTCTGGGCATTAGGTGGTCTCGGGTGCAGGAAACTTGTATCCAAAATACAAAATGAGGGATGGATTTCCAAGTCCCTTACACGCCTCGATTACAATCAGGTGACACGCCGCATCTGGTGGCAAGGTGAACCGAGTTTCATCCCCGTTTCACATCCTTTCTCCAAACTGGGTTCAAGCGGTTAAGCGTGAAACATGGGTGCAATCTAACTATAGTGCCAATCAATTAATAAGATCAAAACAATCTATTGGACCGATGGAGGTATTTGCCGCAGATTGCGCCCAACACGGCGAATCCTCTGTTTTGGTGTGAGGCCCCTGATGTGGACATATTGCAACCCGGTCAAAACCTTATTCGGTACCGGAACATTCAACGAAGTGCCGCAGCTGATCGCTGGCCGCCGATACGCTTTGGTGACTTATCCTGACGCACCGTTTCAGGCGATGGCGGGGCAACTGGCGGAAATGGCCGGGCCTGCCGCATTGGTCATCGATGACGTCGCCCCCAACCCGGATTACCGCCTGCTGCAGGAGCAATGCGCCCGCTTCGACGATGTGGATGTTATCGTCGCCTTGGGTGGCGGCTCGGTGATCGACTCGTCCAAGGTGTTTGCTGCGGCCGCAGGGGACTTCAGCAAGGTCGCCCGGTTTCTGGAAACCAAAACCGGGGCCGAGGATTTGGCCGGAACCCCGATCATCGCCATCCCCACAACAGCCGGTACAGGCAGTGAGGTCACTTGCTGGGCCACCGTCTGGCAGGAAGAGACCGGCAAGAAATTCTCGCTGGCACGGCCCAATCTCTACCCGGAATCGGCGGTGATCGACCCGGCGCTTATGGTGAACAAACCCTACGGGCTAACATTGGCCACCGGACTGGACACGCTGTCCCACGCGCTAGAGAGCATCTGGAACATCAACGCCAACCCGATCTCAGCCCGCCACGCAGTTGCCGCCGCCCGGCAGGTGCTGGACACGCTGCCCGCATTGCTGAGCGATCTGGGCAATCTGCAACTGCGCACCCGCATGGCCGAAGCATCCCTGAGTGCCGGTCTGGCTTTCTCCAACACCAAGACCGCCATCGCGCATAACTTGTCCTATCCAATCACACTGGGATGGGGGGTCCAGCATGGCATCGCGTGCTCGTTTACCCTGCCGGTGATCCTGCGGTCGGTGGATGGCCTTGGCGGCTTTCGTCAGGACGCACTGCATGAGATCTTCGGACCCGATCTTGCAGCCGGGGCTGACAGGTTGAATGCCTTCCTAACCGGGCTCGGCGTGGCCACCCGGTTCGCCGATTACGGCATCTCGGAAGACCAGCGCACGAGCATAATCAATGACGCCTTCGCCGGAGAGCGCGGCCGTAACTTTGCCGGAACAAAAGACGCCTTCCTCGCTGCGGAGAAGGCCATGCAATCCTCACGCCCGAAAGTGGCGTGATCGAACCCAACCCTAACTCAGGCGCCTAAGCACGCCATCACCAAGGACCAAGAGATGACACTGCACACCCCGATCACCGCCAACGAGCGGGTCTACCCTCAGCCCAAAGTTCCCGCCATCGCCATTTGCCTGGACGGGTGCGAACCGGAATATCTGGAAGTCGCCATTGCCAAGGGCCTGATGCCGACGCTCAAGCGTATTCGTGAAACCGGAACCGACCGCCTGGCGCATTCGGTGATCCCGTCCTTCACAAACCCCAACAACCTGTCGATCGCAACCGGCCGTCCGCCGATTGTGCACGGCATCTGCGGCAACTACCTGATCGACCCGGACAGCGGCGAAGAAGTCATGATGAACGACGTGCGTTTCCTGCGCGCGCCGACCATCTTCTCGCAATTCTATGAGGCCGGGTACCGCGTTGCCATGGTCACCGCCAAGGACAAGCTGCGCGCGCTGCTGGGCGCTGGCCTGAAATTCGACGAAGACCGCGCCGTTGCCTTCTCGTCCGAGCGTTCGGGTGAGACCTCCAAAGCCGAGCACGGCATCGAAAACGCCAGCGAATGGCTGGGCATGGACGTCCCCGAGGTCTATTCGGCCGAACTGTCCGAGTTTGTGTTCGCCGCCGGTGTCAAGCTGCTGAAGGAATTCAAGCCGGACATCATGTACCTGTCGACCACCGACTACATCCAGCACAAGTTCGCCCCCGAACAGCAGGGCGCGCTGGATTTCTATGCCATGTTCGACAAGTATCTGGCGCAGCTGGACGAGCTGGGCGCTGCCATCGTCATCACCGCCGACCACGGCATGAAGCCCAAGCACAACGTAGCGGGCGAACCCAACGTCATCTATGCGCAGGACCTGATGGACGAGTGGCTGGGCAAGGACGCCGCCCGCGTTATCCTGCCGATCACCGACCCTTATGTGGTGCACCACGGCGCGCTGGGTTCGTTTGCCACAGCTTACCTGCCGGAAGGTGCAGACAAGGCCGACATCATGGCCAAACTGGACGCCATTGAGGACATGATCCTAGTGGTCGACAAGGAAGAGGCGATCCGCCGCTTTGAACTGCCTGCCGACCGGATTGGCGACATCGTCATGATCTCGGGCGAGACCATGACCATCGGCACCTCGGCCGACCGTCACGATTTGGCTGCGCTGAAGGAACCGCTGCGCAGCCATGGCGGCCTGACCGAGCAGGAAGTCCCCTTCATCGTCAACCGCGTTATCGATCTGGGCAACGCGCCCGAGCTGCGCAACTTTGACGCCTTCTTCTACGCCACCACAGCGGCGGCCCAGTAAATGGACGGGATCATGAATACATCTGACATCCGCAACGAAGGGATGCGCATCGGCGGAGAGGTCGTCTTCACCGATGCCACCGTTCCCGTGCGCTACCCCTACACCAACGAAGTGGTCGGCCGTGTGCCGGCTGGCACCGCCGAACACGCCCGCAAGGCGTTCGAGATTGCGGCGAACTACACACCCAAGCTGACCCGGTACGAGCGCAGCCAGATCCTGCAACGTGCCGGTGAACTGATCGGCGAAAAGCGCGAGTATCTGGCCAAGTGGTTGACGCTGGAATTGGGCATATGTCACCAGCACGCAATCTATGAGACCAAGCGCGCGCAGGACGTCTATCAGTTTGCCGCCGCCGAGGCGCTGAAAGACGACGGCGAGATTTTCTCGTGCGATCTGACCCACAACGGCAAGGAACGGAAGATTTTCACCAAGCGCGAACCGGTCAAAGCCATCAGTGCAATCACCCCGTTCAACCACCCGCTGAACATGGTCAGCCACAAGATCGCCCCCGCGATTGCGACCAACAACTGCATGGTGTGCAAACCGACAGAACTGACCCCGCTGACTGCGCTGACGCTGGCGGATATCCTCTATAAGGCCGGTCTGCCGCCCGAGATGTTCCAGGTGGTCACCGGCTGGCCGCAGGACATCGGCGAAGAGATGATCACCAACGAAAACATCGAAATCATCACCTTCACCGGTGGTGTTCCGGTAGGCAAAATGATCGCCTCGAAAGCGGGTTACAAACGTCAGGCGTTGGAACTGGGTGGCAATGACCCCCTGATCGTTCTGAACGACCTTAGCGATGCCGATCTGGAGAAAGCCGCCACTATCGCCGTGGCCGGTGCCACCGGTAATTCGGGCCAGCGCTGCACCGCGATCAAACGCATCTTAGTGCAGGAGAGCGTCGCCGACAAATTTGTGCCGCTGGTTCTGGAGAAAGCCAAAAAGATCAAGTTTGGCGATCCGCAGGACCCCGAGACCGAGCTGGGTTGCGTGGTCCATGCCGAGGCCGCCGAGCTGTTCGAAAAACGCGTCTACATGGCCGAGGAAGAGGGAGCGGAAATCCTCTACCACCCCGGTCGCCAAGGCGCGTTGCTGCCACCCATCGTGGTCGACAAAGTGCCCCATGACAGCGAGTTGGTGATGGAGGAAACCTTTGGCCCCATCGTTCCCATCGTGCGCGTGCCGGACAATGACGCCGAAGTCATGGCGATCTCGAACAGCACCGAGTTCGGCCTGTCCTCGGGCGTGTGCACCAACGACCTGAACCGCGCGATTGCCTATATCAACGGGCTGGACGTCGGTACCTGCAACATCTGGGAACAGCCGGGTTACCGGATCGAAATGTCCCCTTTTGGGGGCATCAAGGACAGCGGCAACGGCGTCAAGGAAGGCGTCATCGAAGCGATGAAGTTTTTCACTAACGTTAAAACCTATTCGCTGCCCTGGCCGGGCTGACCGCCTGACAATAAAAACAATAAGGCCCCGGTCCATCTGGCCGGGGCTTTTTTTCTCGGCAGATCAGCCCTGCACAACATCCTGACGCTGCACGCCCAGCCCTTCGATGCCCAGCTCCATCTTGTCGCCCGGTTTCAGATAGGTCTGCGGGTTCTGCCCCATGCCCACGCCCGGAGGCGTCCCGGTCGAGATCACATCCCCCGGTTGTAGCGACATAAATTGCGACAGGTGCGAGACTACGGTGGCGACACCGAAATGCATCGTGTTGGTCGATCCGTCCTGATAGCGGTGGCCGTTGACCTCAAGATACATCGGCAGGTTCTGTGGATCGGCGACCTCATCCCGTGTCACCAACCAGGGACCAATCGGACCGAACGTGTCGGCGGATTTGCCTTTAACCCACTGGCCCGAGCGATGCAGCTGAAAGTCACGCTCTGACAGGTCGTTGACCACGCAATAGCCGGCCACGTGGTCCAGAGCATCGGCCTCGGAGACGTATTTTGCCTCCTTGCCGATCACCACGCCCAGCTCGACCTCCCAATCAGTTTTAACCGAGCCGCGCGGGATTTCGACGGTGTCGTTCGGACCGACGATGGCAGAGGTCGCCTTAAAAAAGATTACCGGTTCAGCGGGCAGTTCCATACCGCTTTCCGCAGCATGGTCCGCATAGTTCAAGCCGATGCAGATAAACTTGCCGACCTGACCGACACAGGCACCGATGCGCGGGTCGCCTTCGACAACCGGTAGCCCGGCCAGGTCGAGCCCGCGCAGGCGCGCCAGACCCTCGTCGCCCAGCACATCGCCCGAAATATCGCCAACAACGCCAGACAGATCGCGGATATTTCCGTCGTCATCCAACGCACCGGGCTTTTCCGCGCCAACCGGTCCATAGCGTAAAAGCTTCATTTCCTGTTCCTTCTCAACTCAGATGGTCCAGCCGCCATCGATGGCAAAGGGCTGACCCGTGGTATAATTGCTGGCGTCGCTCGCCAGATACAGCGCAAGTTTGGCCACTTCCTCGGCGGTTCCGATCCGGCCCATCGGTTGACGCGCGATGAAATCCGTCATGGCCTGTTCGTAGTCGCCAGTGGCGCGCAGCCGGTCATGCAGGCTGGGGCTGTCGACCGTGCCAGGGCAGATTGCGTTGCAGCGAATTCCTTGGGTCACGAAATCTGCGGCCACCGACTTGGTCAAACCGATCACCGCCGCTTTGGAGGCACAATAGGCGAACCGGTTCGGTACACCTTTCAGAGATGACGCGACTGACGACATGTTGATGATTGATCCACCGCCGTTTTCCAGCATCGCAGGCAGGGTCAGGCGGATTAGCCGGTACATGGCTTTGACGTTCAGATCAAAGCTGAAGTCCCAGTCCTTCTCTTCGCATTCCAGAATTGACCCGCCCGCAACATAGCCCGCGCAGTTGAACAACACGTCCAACGGCGGCAACTCCGCCGTAGCAGCCTGAACGGCATCAGCATCCGTGACGTCCAGTTTCAGGGTTTGAACATCGGGGATTTTCGCCAATTCGGACAGCGACGCCTCATTGATATCGCACGCAATGACTTGCGCGCCTTCGGTTGCAAAAAGCTCGACCGAGGCGCGCCCGATCCCTTGGCCTGCAGCGGTAATCAGAGCTGTTTTGCCGGATAAACGGTTTGAGGAAGTCATCAGGTTTCTCACACTTGTTCGGGCAGAAGATCCACGGGCAGGTTCTGATAGCAAACCGGTCGCAAAAAACGCCGGATCGACAGGGTGCCGACCGAGGTCGCGCCGAAATTGGTTGAGGCAGGGTAGGGGCCACCATGCACCATGCTGTCGCAGACCTCGACACCGGTAGGGAAGCCGTTGGCCAGCAGCCGTCCGGCCTTGCGTTCCAGCACGGGCACCAGTTTGCGCGCGGTGTCCGCATCCTCGGCGTCCATATGCAGGGTGCAAGTCAGCTGGCCTTCAATTGCGCGAGCGATATCGGTCATCTGATCAACGTCCCGGGCGCGCACGATGATGCCGGTGGGGCCAAAGACCTCTTCGTGCAGGCTGTCATCAGCCAGCCAATTGTCGCCCGAGACGACAAACAGGTTTGGCGCTGCGCTGCGGGGCGCGCTGGCTTTGCTAACAATCTGAGAAACTCCGGCACCCTCGGCGAATTGTGCCACTCCCTTGCGATACGCGTCTGAAATTCCGCTGGTCAGCATGGTCTGCTCTGCTGTCTCGTCCAAAGCGGACTGCGCCGCCGCCTGCAGGGCATCCGCATCCGGTCCGTCAACTACGATGGCAATGCCGGGATTGGTGCAGAACTGACCTGCACCCATGGTCAGGGAACCGGCCCAGCCGGTGCCGATCTCGGCGCCGCGGGCTGCAGCGGCTTTGGGCAGAACGAACATCGGGTTGACCGAGCCCAGCTCACCAAAGAACGGGATAGGTTCGGGGCGTTGCGCACAGATGTCGAATAGCGCGCGACCGGCACGTAATGATCCGGTGAACCCGACTGCTCGGATCAAAGGGTGCTGCGCCAGAGCGGTTCCGACCCCGATCCCATCGCTTTGGATCAACGAGAACGTGCCCGCGGGGGTGCCGGTCGCCTTGATCGCAGCGTCAATCGCTTGTGCCACGATCTCACCGGTACCGGGATGAGCCGGGTGGCCTTTGACAACAACGGGACAGCCCGCAGCCAAGGCTGCCGCTGTATCCCCACCCGCGACCGAGAACGCCAGCGGAAAGTTCGACGCTCCAAACACTGCGACCGGGCCCAAAGGTCGCTGGATCATCTGCAGGTCAGGACGAGGTAAGGGCGCTCGGTCCGGCAAGGCTGGGTCGTGGCGATGGTCCAGATACGCACCGGTTTCGATGTGATCTGCGAACAGGCGCAATTGGCCAACAGTCCTGCCTCGCTCACCTTGCAGCCGCGCCTCGGGCAGGCCGGTTTCCTGACATCCGATTTCGGTGATCGCGTCGCCGCGTGCGTCAATCTCATCTGCAATTTTCCGCAGCAGCGCAGCGCGCTCTGTCCGGGTGGACCAGCCGAATGTGGCAAAGGCTTCTTCCGCCGCCTGAACGGCGGTGTCCACATGCGCAGGAGTCCCCACGGCAAAATCATGGCTCGGCCCGTGTGCTGGGTCCGATGCGAAAGTGGCCTCGGTCCCGACCCATTCGCCCGCGATCAGGTGCTTTCCGGTCAACATGTTCAATTCTTCCTTAAATCAGCCCGCGCCGGGCGAGGTTTCGCATCAGATGAGACGCCCCGAATTTCCATTCCGGGCATTCGGTCGACAGGCGCACCGTGTTGGTCAGCGCACCCAGCTTATCGTTTGAAATCGTGACGATATCACCCAGTTTATGAGTGAACCCACCCCCCGGAGTATCGCGATCCTGGGTTGGTGCAAAGAGGGTTCCGAGAAATAGCATAATGCCATCGGGATACTGGTGATGCCGACCAATTGTCTGGGCCACCAAATCGACCGGATCACGGCTGATCTGCGCCATCGAGGAATGGCCTTGCATCTCAAAGTCATCAGACCCGGTCACGGTCAGCGTCAGCTCTGCGGCGCGTACGTCATCCAGCGTGAAACTTTCATCGAACAGCCGGATCATCGGCCCGATCGCGCACGAGGCGTTGTTGTCCTTGGCCTTGCTAAGCAGCAGGGCTGAGCGCCCCTCAACATCGCGCAGGTTGACGTCATTGCCCAGCGTTGCGCCCTTGATCTGACCTTGTGAACTGACGGCCAGAACCACCTCAGGTTCGGGATTATTCCAGGTTGAGATCGGGTGCAGGCCAACATCCGCGCCAAACCCCACCGAAGACAGCACCTGCGCCTTCGAGAACACCTCGGCATCGGGGCCGATTCCGACCTCCAGATACTGGCTCCACAGGCCCTCGGTGATCAGTGCCTCTTTCACTCGTTCGGCCGCGTCAGACCCCGGCACGATATTGGTCAGGCTGTCGCCGATGCGGGCGCCAATACGGGTGCGGATCGCGTCGGCTTTGGCCGGGTCACCGGCGGCTTGCTCTTCGATCACACGCTCAACCATGGAGCCCGCGAAGGTAACACCGCAGGCCTTCACCGCCTGCAGATCGCATGGGGCCAGCCACTGGTGCTCGGCGTCCAGCGGACCCAAGGCCTCACCCGGTGCTGAGCGTGTGTAGTCGGCAGCGTCATCGCGTTCCAAGATATCGCGCACGGTCGGTGCTTCTTTGGACGTGATATTAAGCAGTTGCCCGTCGCGGAAGGTCACGACGCATGGACCAATACCCTCACGCTCCACACGTCCCAGCCACAGCCCGCCAGTATCCAGATTTGGAAATGTCATTTTAGTCCCTGAGGTTATAGGCCCGGGCGGCATTGCCCCCCAGCACCGCTTTTCGTTCGGTTTCGGTCAGCGCGCTCAGCAGTTCGTCGGTGGTGTCCAGCCAGCGCTGATAACTGCTGGCCAATGTACAGACCGGCCAGTCGCTTCCCCAGATCAGGCGGGATGGGCCGAAGGTGTCCAGCAAGTGGTCGACATAGGGACGCAGGTCATCGGTCGTCCAATCCGGCGCGGCTTCGGTGACCAGCCCAGACAGCTTGCACCAAGCGTCGGTTTCGCGGGCAAGTGCGGCCATGTCTTCTGCCCATCCTGAGATCACTCCATCCCGGATCAGCGGTTTTGATCCATGATCAATCACAACGCGCATCTGCGGGTGATGCGCCAGAAGTTGACGCAACGGTGCAAGATGTTGCGGCAGTGTCAGGGCATCAAAAGTCAGATCATGGCGCTGGACTGCTTTGAACGCTGGTGTCAGTGCGTCCCCCAGCATCCAGTTCGGTTCTGGAATGTCTTGAATCATCGGTCGCAACCCGACCAGAGCCGGGTGCGCGGACAGCGCCTCAATCTGCGCGGGCGCATCGACGGCCTCGAAATCGACCCAGCCGACAACGCCTTTGATAAACGGCGTCTGATCGGCCAGAGACAGCATATATTCCGTCTCGGCGATCGTTGGGGCGGCCTGCACCAAAACCGTACCTTCGATCCCTGCGGCCTTGATAAGGGGCGCCAGATCATCGGGTGTGAAATCTCGGTAGATCACGGCAAGTTCCGTCGTCAGCCAGCCATAATCACCCCGTGCCAAAGCCCAGAAGTGCTGATGTGCGTCGATCCTCATCCAATGACGCCCTTCTTGAGGATGATGTTGCCGTACAGTCGCCGCTCACCTGTCTGGACGATGGCAAATGCACTGGCAGAACGGTCATAGAAGGCAAATCGCTCCAGCCCCTGAATGCGGGCAGGATTGTCAGCCGTGGCATCGATGACGGACTGAAAGTCGGCCACGGCTTCGGGAACAGCGTCCGGGTCACCGACCACCTGCATGGTCAGTGCCGGGTCAGGCACGAATGTGTCCAGCGGCATGACGGACAGCACCGCCCGCAGTATTTCGCTGGCTGAAGACCCATCAGCGCGGATGCACTTCGGTCCTGTACTGGAGCCCGGAAAATTCGCGTCCGCGATGACAATCTCATCCCCGTGACCCATGGCCCGCAGTGTGAGTAGCAGTTCAGGCGAAAGGATCGGATCGATGTTACGCAGCATTGGCGGCCTCGGCAGGCAGAGGCGCATCAGGGCGGATCAGGCCTTCGGACCGCAGATCAGACCACAGCCCGACCGGGATATTTCGATCAAGCAAGGCGACATTGGACTGCACTTCTGCAGCACTGACCGCGCCGGGGATTACGGTTTTGACGCAAGGATGGCCCAGAACGAACTGCAAGGCCGCCGCGATCAGCGGCGTATCATGCGCGGTGCAAACCGCCTCGATTTTGCGCACCCGATCCAGAATGTCCTCTGGCGCATCGGCGTAGTTATATTTGGCGCTAGGCACAGCCCCGGTCGCAAGAATGCCTGAGTTATACGGCCCGCCCAGAATGATCCCAACATCGCGTTCTTCACAAAGCGGCAGGAAACTGTCCAATGCCTCTTGTTCCAGCAGCGTATATCTGCCTGCCAGCAGAAACGCGTCGAAATCGCCAAGTCCCAGCAGTTTCTCGCAGACTTGCCATTCATTCACACCAGCACCGATCGCCGCGACCTCACCGGCATCCCGCAATTCAGTCAACGCCTTGTAGCCGCCGCCATCGAACAGCTCGCGCACTTTGGCGTCAGACATTTCCTGACTGCCCTGACTGAAGACGCAAACATCGTGCACCAACAGTATATCGGCATTGGCGACGCCGATCCGTTCCCGGCTTGCTTCGTAAGAGCGCATCACACCGTCATAGGTGTAGTCGAACACGATCCGTTTTTGCGGCACGTCCACAAAAGCCTCGGGTGTCACCTCATGTGGTTCGCAATCCAGCAACAGGCGACCGATTTTGGTCGACAGTTGGATGTTCTCACGTCCAAAGCGGGCAATCGCTTCGCCAAATCGATGCTCGGACCGGCCGAGGCCATATTGCGGGGCGGTGTCGAAGAACCGAATGCCCGCGTCAAAGGCCGCCTGCAAGGCTGCCTGCGCGTCCTCATCCGGGACTTTGCGATAGAGATTTCCCAGTGGCGCGCCACCAAAACCCATTCGAGTTAATGGCACAGGCCGTGCGGTGCGGTGATTCAATAGTTCGGTTTGCGAAACGGTCATCCTGCTTCCCGTGCTGGCTGAGTAGAGAGGTTAAAAAGGTGCGGTTGCTCCTGAATCAGCACCTCAATCCGCGGCATAAGCTGCCCCAAGTGGTGCCGCATGGCAGCTTGAGCTGTCTGCTCGTTACGTTCCAGAATGGCAGCGTAAATGGCGCGGTGTTCTTCCAGAGTTTCCATGATGCGCCCCGGCGTTGGCAGCAACAGCATCCGAGCCCGACTAACTTGCAGGGATACGGTCTGCGCTACGTCGCCCAGACGTTTGAAGCCCGTGAATTGCATCAGTAAGGCGTGGAATTCCTCATCAGCCTGATAGAAGCCGGGAATATCTTCATCCTCGATCATCAGCTCTTGCATGCGCATATTTCGGCTGAGTTTCTTGCGTTGGTCTTCCGTCAAGTCCCGAGCAACCTTGGCAACAGTTGCGAGTTCCAACGCCTCACGAAGGAACATGCCCTCGCGGATTTCCGGCATCGAGAAGTAGGATACTCGTGTTCCTGACTGCGGCACGACATCTACCAGCCCTTCGGCAGCCAGCCGGGCAATCGCCTCGGTCACAGGCGCGCGCGACACGCCCAGCCGTTCGCAGATCGGCGCCTTTCTGAGTGTCGCACCAGGCGGAAAGTCCAGTGAAAGAATGGCCTGCTTGATCGCCTGATAAACCCGCTGCGCCAGCGAGCCCTCATCCGACGCAATATCGCGCAAAAACTGCGCGTCGATGTCTTGTGGCTTAGTCATAAGGATGATCTATCATACTAACATGTTAGTTGACAAGTGCGTGATTGCCGTTTAGCAATTTGAGCAAGCAAGCGGGGACGGGATGCAAGCAGACCAGAAAAATAAGGCCTCTCAGGCAGCGACTCGCGACACGGTCAGACTGAACCCAGATGACAATGTCGTGATCGCGTTGCGAGATTTACAGGCTGGCGAACAGCCGTTTGGCCTTTCCGTTCCACTAGTCGAAGCAATTGCGCGGGGGCACAAGATCGCCACCGCTCCGATCCCATCGGGTGAAAATGTCATTCGGTACGGGCAGATCATCGGGCAGGCAAAAGCGGACATCGCTCTGGGCGAGCATGTCCACGTACACAACCTTGGAATGGGCGCGCACCAACAAGACTATGCGCATGCAAGCGCGAATGTGTCGCTGCCGGAAATAAACGAAGCGCGCACCTTCCAAGGCTTCCTCCGCTCAGACGGGAAAGTAGGCACACGAAACTATATTGGCATTCTGACGACGGTGAATTGTTCCGGCTCGGTGGCGCGATTCATTGCTGAAGCCGCCCAGAAGTCTGGCATTCTGGAAGAGTTCCCTAATGTCGACGGGGTAGTTCCGATCGTGCACGGCACTGGCTGCGGCATGTCAGGCAAGGACGAGGGCTATGCAACCTTGTTCCGCACTTTGGCCGGATATGCCCAACACCCGAATTTTGCGGGCATTCTGCTGATCGGATTGGGCTGCGAGGTCATGCAAGTGGCCGATCTGGTCGGCGGTCGCCCGATCCGGCAGGACGGCGTCCTGCGCTACATGACCATTCAGAATGAGGGCGGCACCCGCCGGACCATAGAGCGCGGTTTGGGAGAATTGCGCGGCATCGCGGAGTTGGCCAATCAAACGACACGTTCACCAGCCCCGCTCAGCGCGATCACGGTCGGGATGCAATGTGGGGGATCCGACGGGTACTCGGGGATCACTGCCAACCCGGCGTTGGGATATGCCTCGGACCTTCTGGTTCGGCACGGCGGGACGACAATCCTGTCGGAAACGTCTGAAGTCTATGGGGCCGAGCATCTTTTGACCCGGCGCGCCGAAACGCCCGAAGTGGGTCAAAAACTGATCGACCGTATTCACTGGTGGGAAGACTACACCGCCCGAAATGGCGGAGAGATGGACAACAACCCCAGCCCCGGTAACAAGCGCGGCGGGCTGACCACCATTTTGGAGAAATCGCTGGGCGCCGTGGCCAAAGGCGGCACCGCGCCGATGCGAGACGTCTATAAATTTGGCGAGATGATCGACAAAAAGGGCTTTGTTTTCATGGACAGCCCCGGTTTCGATCCGTGCTCGGTCACGGGGCAGGTGGCCTCGGGCGCAAACCTGATTGTGTTCACCACGGGCCGCGGCTCGGTCTCAGGCTATCAGCCAACGCCCTGTATCAAGCTGGCGACGAACTCTGAAATGTACGCGCGCATGGCCGATGACATGGACCTGAACTGCGGCGACATCGTCACCGACGGGATCAGTATCGAAGCCAAGGGCGAAGAACTGTTCGAAATCCTGATCCGGGTCGCATCCGGTGAGAAAACCAAAAGTGAGGACCTTGGCTTTGGGGGCGTCGAATTCGTCCCCTGGCAAATCGGCGCGGTGATGTAACCCGCGTAGCCCTAAAGGAGAGGGGCGATATGGGAGGAAGAATGACAAAACTGGTCGACATGACGGGGATCGACAAACACTTCCCTGGGGTGCACGCGCTGAAATCCGTGCAGTTCGATCTGTTCCCGGGCGAGGTTCACGCACTGATGGGCGAGAACGGCGCCGGGAAAAGCACGCTGATGAAGATCCTGTCGGGAATTTATCAGCGCGATGGCGGTGATCTGGTGATCGAAGGCAAATCGGTCAGCCCCACCACCCCGCGCGAGGCGCAGGATCTGGGGATCGGCATCATCCATCAGGAACTGAGCCTGATGAACGACCTGACCGTTGCGCAAAACATCTTTATAGGCCGCGAACCCCGCAAGAGCTTTGGGCGATTAGATGAGGCCGCGTTGAATGCTCAAACCGCCGAGATTTTCGCCTCAATGAACCTGTCGCTGGACCCGAAAACACTGGTTGGCAGCCTGACGATTGCGAAACAGCAGATGGTCGAGATCGCCAAGGCGCTGTCCTATCGATCCAAGGTTCTGATCATGGACGAACCCACGGCGGCCTTGAACGATGCAGAGATTGCCGAACTGTTTGTGATCATCCGCCGCCTCAAGGCCGAGGGTGTGGGCATCGTCTATATCAGCCACAAGATGGATGAACTGAAGCAAATCGCCGACCGCGTCACCGTTATGCGTGACGGAGAGTATGTCGGCACAGTGGACGCCGCGGACACACCGATCAGCCAGATCATCGCGATGATGGTGGGGCGCGAAGTGAACGAGGAACCTCTGGACGTGCCCGATCTGGGTGATGCTGAGGTGTCGTTGCAGGTGTCGAACCTGACGCGGGGCAAAGACATCCACGACGTTAGTTTTTCGGTTCAGAAGGGCGAGATTTTGGGCTTTGCCGGGTTGATGGGGGCAGGGCGCACCGAAGTTGCGCGTGCCATTTTCGGGGCCGACCCCAAGGAAAGCGGAGAAATCCACGTCCACGGAAAACCGGTGTCGATCAAGTCGCCCAAAGATGCAGTGCGCGCGGGGATCGGGTATCTGTCGGAAGACCGCAAGCACTTTGGCCTGGCCACGGGTATGAACGTGCGGGATAATATCGCGCTGGCCTCGATGGACTTGTTCACTGCGACAGGTGGTGTTCTGAACGACGCTGAAATCAGCACCACCGCCAAAAGCTATATCAAGCAGCTCGGCATACGTACCCCCTCGGATGTGCAAGAGGTTCGGCTGTTGTCTGGCGGCAATCAGCAGAAGGTCGTTATTGCAAAATGGCTCCTGCGCGACTGCGATATTCTGATCTTTGACGAACCTACGCGTGGCATCGACGTGGGCGCAAAGTCCGAGATTTACAAGCTGCTCGAAGAACTGGCCGAGCAGGGCAAGACGATCATCGTGATCTCGTCGGAACTGCCCGAGATCATGCGCCTCAGCCACCGCATCGCCGTCATGTGCGAGGGCCGGCTGACCGGCATTCTGCCCGGCGGGAAAGACACAACTCAAGAAGACATCATGCATCTGGCCACGCAACGGGCGGCGGCAATGCAGGTAACAGGGACAGTGCAATGACCACAGCCACGGATATCGACAAAAAGAAACCCCTCGCGGGTCTGTCGGAAAGCGGCGCCTATCAAAAGCTGCTGGCGTTTGCCAGTTTGATCGCCTTGCTGATCGGGTTCTCGATCGCGTCGCCCAATTTCATGCAAACCTCGAACATGATCGCCATTCTGCAAGCCACCTCGGTCAACGGGGTGCTGGCAGTGGCGGCGACTTTGATCATTATCACCGGAGGGATTGATCTGTCGTTGGGCACGCTGATGACGTTCTGCGCGGTGATCGCGGGTGTGGTGCTTACCTATCTGGGATTGCCGTTGTTGCTGGGTGTTGCGGCGGCCATTGGGGCGGGTGCGCTCTGCGGGCTGTGCTCGGGCACCTTCGTCGCCAAGATGAAAATCCCGCCCTTCATCGCCACGCTCGGCATGATGCTGATCCTCAAGGGGCTGTCACTTGTGATCTCGGGCACCCGACCGATCTATTTCAACGACACACCGGGCTTTGATCAGATCTCGCGCGGATCGCTGATCGGAGAGGTCTTCCCGGCACTGCCCATCCCCAACGGCGTGCTGATCCTGTTTCTGGTGGCTATCGCGGCCTCGTACATTCTGGGGCGCACGGTTTTGGGGCGCTACACCTTTGCGCTGGGATCGAACGAAGAGGCCGTGCGCCTGTCCGGTGTGAACACCGACATGTGGAAAATGCGCATCTATGCACTGGCCGGAGCTATCTGCGGAATCGCCGGTATCCTTATCGCGTCGCGCCTGAATTCGGCGCAGCCAGCGTTGGGTCTGGGGTATGAACTTGAGGCCATCGCGGCCGTGGTGATTGGCGGGACATCCCTGTCCGGTGGGCGCGGCACAATCCTGGGAACGCTGATCGGAGCGCTGATCATGGCCGTTTTGACCAACGGGTTGCGCGTGTTGTCGGTGGCGCAGGAATGGCAAACCGTCGTGACCGGCGCAATCATCATTCTGGCCGTCTATGCCGACATGGCCCGGCGCAAGAAAACCGGCTGATCAAACATACAAACGACCAACAAGGAGGAGAATAACATGTTAACACGTCGTTTCATTCTGGGGGCGCTGAGTGCCGCCACCCTTGCAGCCCCGGCCTCGATGGCTGCGGCCGAGGATATCTACATCCCGCTGGTGTCCAAAGGCTTCCAACACCAGTTCTGGCAGGCGGTGAAATCCGGAGCCGAGCAGGCAGCGGACGAATATGGCGTGACCATCACATTTGAAGGCCCCGACAACGAGACCATGGTTGACCGCCAGATCGACATGCTGGCCGCAGCACTGGCCAACAACCCCAAGGCCATCGGCTTTGCCGCGTTGGACAGCCAGGCCGCCATCCCACTGCTGAAGCAGGCCGATGAAAAGGGCATTCCAATTATCGCCTTCGACAGCGGCGTCGATAGCGATATCCCTGTGTCCACGGCAACCACTGACAACCTGGCGGCTGCAGGTCTGGCCGCAGACAAGATGGCCGAAATGTTGGGCGGCAAAGGCAAGGTCGCCGTGGTCGCGCATGACCAGACCAGCCGCACTGGCATCGATCGCCGTGACGGGTTCGTGAACCGCATCGCCGAGAAATACCCGGAGATCGAGGTTGTGACCGTTCAATACGGGCAGGGCGACCACCTGAAATCGACTGAAGTCACCAAGGCCATCCTGACCGCAAATCCGGATCTGAGCGGCATCTTCGGCACCAACGAAGGCTCAGCCATCGGCGTGGTGAACGGCGTGCAGGAACTGGGCACCGAAGGGCTGGTCATCATTGGTTATGACAGCGGCAAAGCCCAGAAAGATGCGATCAAGAGCGGGCTGATGGCTGGTGCCATTACCCAGAACCCAGTTGGGATCGGCTATGAAACCGTCAAAGCGGCTGTATCTGCTTTGAACGGCGAAGAGGTTCCAGCCCTGATCGACACGGGTTTCTACTACTACGATGCTTCAAACATGGACGATCCGAAAATTTCGGCCGTTCTGTACGATTAACTACCACACCACTCGCGAAGAACCGGTCTGCTTGTTTCAAGCGGGCCGGTTTTTCTTTTGTGTCGGCCAGTCGCGCGAACCGTGACGGAACATATTTGCCGGGCCCGATGTTTTCTCAATTCGTATTTGCTGATCAAGTGTGTTAGGGTCCGGGAAGTGTTTTTTCTGTTTTCAATTAAAGGTAGTTGATTCATTGCCAGACAAATCCAACAGCATTTTTAAGCTGCGTCCTCTGGAAAAGGCGGATCTGGAAGTCATTAGCCCCTGGTTTCAGGATATTGAAGACCTCGCACGATTTGACCGTAAGCTACGCATTCCGTTTAACATGACGCAAACCGAAGAAGCTTGGAGCGATGTTTTCTGCGTATCTGGCAGCGACCACAAGTGTTGGTTTGTTGTTGAATCAGACAGCGGGCAACTTCTGGGCCTCGCTGGCCTCGAGGGTATATCGTCAGTCAATCGGGACGCCGTTGTCGCAATGTTTGTTGAAAAATCTGCACGAAGACTGGGTCTCGCTGTCAGGGCGACAGCCCTGCTGGCAGATTTCGCGTTTCGGCAGCTTGGCTTGAACCGACTTACCTCGTATTATCGCGACGATAATCACATAAGCCGCGATCTTGTGGAAAGACTGGGGTGTCAGGTCGAGGGGACAATGAGGCAGGCCTGGTACGCGGATGGAGAATTCCACGACATGATCGTCGTTGGTGTTCTTAA
Organism: Ruegeria sp. CH8; assembly: GCF_056536985.1. Lineage (NCBI taxonomy): Bacteria > Pseudomonadati > Pseudomonadota > Alphaproteobacteria > Rhodobacterales > Roseobacteraceae > Ruegeria > Ruegeria sp. CH8. The sequence continues at coordinate 185,860 of NZ_JBQFQR010000009.1, forward strand.
GCAGGATTGGTTGGTTCGACGCCCAATACTTGCAAAAGAGCTTGACCCGAGCACACTTGTTACTTTCGGGTCGGGTGGCGTCTCAGGTTGGTCCTGGCCACCGCAGGTTGGAGAGTGTGAGTAACGGGGTGTGAATTTGCTTTCGGAAAGCAAATGCACTTCTTGCTATAAAAGAACGACAGGGTTCAAACGCAGCCCCCGAGACGAGTATTGAATGTGAACACTACAAGTCCAAATCCTTCCATAACGCAAAAGCTGGGCGCAGTCTTGTTTGCCGATGTCGTCGGCTATTCACGCTTAATGAGCGAGAATGAACTGGATACATATAACGCACTGAAATCGTTGATTACTCAGCTTGAAGAGACGTGCGCTGCGTTTCACGGTCGGGTAGTTGAGGTGCGAGGCGACGGTATTCTGGCCCTTTTTGACACAGCGACCAGCGCGGTGGAGTTTGGTGTGGAGCTGCATCGAATCGCCAGCCAGCATAATCAAAAGCGCACCGATGATCAGCGAATCAAGTTTCGTGCTGGTGTTCATCTTGGCGAAATTCTGATCGACGATCGCGGCATACACGGTGACAACGTGAATATCGCGGCCCGACTTCAGGAAATTGCAGAGCCGGAAAGAGTTTATGTCAGCTCTGCCGTGTACGATCAGGTCTGCAACCGTTTGCGCTACGGGTATGAGTTTCTCGGGCCCAAACAGCTAAAGAACATTCTGTCCCCTGTCTCGACCTATTGCGTCCGCAGTGAAGTCGCTGGCGCCACCATGGCGGGAACAATGCGCCCGGACCTTCCCGGAGACATTCTGGAACGTCCAGACACGCCCTCGGTGGCAATTTTACCTTTCAGCAGTCAGGGTGGCGACGAGTCAGACAGTTGGATCGCCGAAGGGCTGACCGACGACATCATCATGAACCTGTCCAAATTCCGGAATCTGTTCGTGATTGCACGAAATTCGTCGTTTTTCTTTAAAACGCAAGGGATGCCGCCGAAAGAGGCCGCGCAAAAGCTGAATGTACGCTATATTGCGCGCGGCAGTGTGCGGCGCTCTGCCAGCCGTATCCGGATTACTGCTGAACTGGTCGATGCCACGACTGAACGCACCATCTGGGGCGAGCGGTTTGATCGCAAGATAGACGATATATTTGATATTCTCGACGAAGTAACTGAATGCATCGTGGCCGCAACTGCGGTGATGATTGAATCGCACGAAAAACAACGCATGATTCAGGCGATCCCGGCTGACCTTGAAGCCTATGGGTCTGTATTGCAGGGTCAGTACCACATTTTCAAATACACGCGGAACGACAACCGTAAGGCGCAGAACTTCTACGAGTCAGCGCTGGAACGGGACGAAGGCTATGCACGCGCAGCGGCGGCCTTGTCTCGCACACTGAACATCGACTGGCGTTATTCCTGGAGCGAAGACCCCTCGACTGCGTTGGATCAGGCGCTGATCTTTGCCCAACGAGCCATAGAGCTTGATCCCACAGATGCCCGTGGATTTGGGGAGTTGGGGTATGTGCATTTGTACCGGAAGGAACATGATGCGGCGCTGCAATCCTATAAGCGGGCCTTGGCGTTAAACCCCAATGATGCTGACATGCATTCGGATTTCGCCGATGCATTAGCTCATTGTGGTGAGAACGAAACGGCAATCACGCATATCCAACAGGCGATGCGGTTGAACCCATATTTCCCGGACCAATACCTTTGGCATCTGGGTGGGGCGTATTACAATCTCAGACGCTACGAGGACGCCATTGACACCGTCAATAAGATGAACAACCCCACCGAAGGGCAACGTTTGCTGGCGGCAAGCTATGCTCAGCTTGGCCAAATCGACCTTGCCCGTCAGATCGCCGACAAGCATCGGGCCGCACACCCGAATTTTTCAATGGCCCGTTGGGGGACTGTCCAGCCGGACAAGATAGAAGAAGACACTCATCATTTCCTTGAGGGTCTGAAAAAGGCTGGGTTCTGAACGAAAAAGGCCCTGCTCATCCAGGGCCTTTCGCATAATTGTTCCGATACGAAGCTTGATACGGGTATCGCGCGTCAGTCTTCCGATCCCCGCGCACGTGCTCCACTGACTCTGGCTCCGCTTACGCGTGCTCCACTGACTCTGGCCCCGCTAACACGAGCACCACTGACTCTGGCCCCGCTCACGCGGGCGCCGCTAATCGCTGGGCTGTCATCGCCGAAATAGAGATCCAGCAGAACCTGTTCGAACATCCCGGTCATCACATCCATGCGGATCGAATAATCGGCCTTGTCATAATTCCAGACGTGTATGTCGTCTGAAACCTGATAATCCGCCGATGCGACGCCGCTTTTTGAAGGATCCAGTGGCGGACGCGAAAACGTTCCACTTGCTGCAGCCGCAGGCTCTCCGTCCCCATGAACTAAAAAGACTGTCGGTTCCGGAAGCTCGTAGTACGTGCCCTCATAGGCAAATCCATAAATCCGTGCGAATTGGGCCGACAAATCCAGTTGAGAATCCAGCAGATTATTTCGACCTTCACCGCGCAAGTTGGCTTGCTTGAACGATTGTTTGGGAGGCGTCTTTTTCTGGCGCCATATTGAGCTTGCGAATTCAACACCCTTTTCTACTGCAACAAGACCGTCTTTGGGAATTTCCATTCGGGCCTCCAGCTTTTTCTTGTTTCCACCTGCTGGACTGACCTTATAAACACCATTCTGACTGGCTTTGTTTTTTCGTACGAGTATCAAATCATCATCTTGAACGTCTTCTCCGTCGATTTCCTTTTCAATGTCGTTAAAGTCATCGATCTTCTCGGTGGTGGCTAGTTGCACCGTCGATTCAATTCCTTTTTTAACGATCTGAAGATCGTCTACTGTGCGCCCAAACAACAACACTTCTGAGAAACTGAGCAAGGATTCAGACATACTATTCTCCCCCAAAATACGGGATTGACGAAGTCAGAACCCCATCTCCCCCTATAAATGAACTCGAACGTTGAGTCCGAGCAAATTGGTTTCAACAATCATCCTACGACTGCATGCCACAAAACCATTCAAAAATAAAGGATTTTGGGCGCTAACCCGGTGCCCGTGTGCGGACCGAATTTGAATGGCTGTCTTCGTTGGGATCAGGCAGGCGTGGCCCCGCAGTGGTCAACCCGATATCCCGCATCCGAAAGTTGCCCTCAATGATGTTTCGAAAGGCGCCGCCTGTGATCTCTTGATCTACGGCCAGCAGGGCCTTTTCCACCCCGAAATAGCTGAGCATATCGGCATCCAGCATCTCCCACGCGTCCGCCAGATAGGTGCCCAGAAAATCGCGCGCCTCAAGCAGGGCGATGCGGAAGCCTTCGGGGTTCTCGGCGTATCGCTTGTTGAAAATACCCTGCATCACGCGGCTGTAGTCGGGCGAGCCTTCCAACTGATCTGACAGGTTCTCCTCTTCTGCCGAGATCAGGTGATGCACCAGCAAACGCTCGTGATAAATATCGACAAAAACGTCGAACATCGCTCCGGTCAGCGGTTCGGACAGCGCATGTTCGCTGGACCAGCCACCAGCGAATTCCGACAAGGACCGGTTATTGGTAGCAAGCCTGATCTGCGCATTCTCCGACAGTTCGGCAAATCGGCTAAGGCGATTGAAGGTATAGAGGTTCCCCCGCGTGTTCTCCAGCAAATCATCGATTACCGAGCCGAAGTGTAGCGAAGCCAGCAAAGCGACCAGATCAGCCGCGGACTCATGAAATCCGTAGTACTCGCCCGAGGCATCTCCGTCGGACGGCATCCCGATCACGCTGTAGATAATGGCGTGGCCAATCTCATGAGCGACCACATCGAAATTCAGACTGTAGGGGCGGTATTCGTTGCCATGTTCATGGGTGCCGCCGGTTTCCAAAAACCCCCAGCCGATATGTGCATTGTCCAGACTGGGCAGCAGCGACAATTCCAGCCGGTCGAAATCGCGGGCAAAATGCCACGGGATCGGGCGGTCAAAATAGCCCTGCCAGACATCCATAGTGAAATGGGCCGAACCAAACAGATGCGCGGCTTCAAACGCGGGATCGGTAGGATCGATATGGATGAAGTTGCCAAACTCGTCCGGCATGGCGGGCGGCTGAACATAGCCGTCCCATGGCGGCAGGTACATGCCCGGCCCGTTCGGACCCGGAACAATCGCGCCATACGGCGTGGTTTTTCCCACCGGGTTAACCGTATACATGCGTGGCCCGGACGGTCCGGGCCCGAGGCTGCCTTGTGGCGCGGAAACCTCAACCAGTTCCAGTTGGGCATTGGGTTCCAGAAACGGAGACTGCGGGTACAACAGAAACCGAGTCCCGGGTTCTTCTTCGATCTGTTCGGGTAAGTTCACTAAACGCCCTCCCGTGTGGTACCCGGTTAAATCCGGAAGCTCTTTATTCGGCGGCTCCGGTGTCGGCACCTCTGTGGCAATACAAAAATTCGGCTTCTATCAGGTCGTAAAACATATCGCGCCCGGCCAAACCCAGCGCCACTGCATAAGAGTCAAGATCATCCGGCATTGTCTGGTCAAGACGAGATTCAAAGTACCACATCAGGACCCGCAACCGATCCACGCCGGATGTGCCCGTCGGATTGGCCTGTTCCGCCTTGTTGGCGGCCCGATCCCGCAGCCCGGTGTATTGATCCGAGCGACGCAGTTCCGACAGAATTTGCAGGTCCAGACGGTCCGCCCGCGACGTCGTTGCGGCTTCGATCCGGGCGGCATCTGCCAGCATCGTCTCATAGCCCTCGGGGTTAAGATCATTCGCTTCAATCCACGCCATCAGATCGGCGCGCCGCGACAGGCCAGCATTGGCCCGGTGATCCTCCATCTGCCGGACCAGTTCCGCGCGTTCGGGGTGGCGATCCTGTCTCGAGGCCTCCTCGCGCGCGAGCAGAGCCAGAACTGCACGGTCCCGCAATGTCGCGTAGAGTTCAGGCCGTAGCCGCAGTTCGTCGATCACTCTGCGGTCGGCGGCAGGGTTCCCGGCATCGACCCGTGCACGCAACGCCTTCCACATCAGGGTGGGCTCGGTTCGCGCAACGTCTGAAGGGGGCAGGGGGATTCCGGCAAAATATTCCGACATTCGCTCCAGCATGGCGACGGCATCCCGAGCCTTGGCGTCGATGCGGCCCGTCGGCAACCAATCCGCGAATTCGGCGATACCCGGCAGGTCTTGCAGTGCCCCAAGGATATCCGACCAGATACGATGACGGTAGTGCATCGCCTTGGCGCAGCGCAGCACTTCGGTGGCCGTATCCGGCGGCAAAACCTCGGCGTTCCGGGCCTGTGCCACGGTTGTGCGGATCGATACCATCGGCTCACTCAGCGGTTGGAAGCCCAATTCCTCAGGGCTGTGCTGCACCGCGACTTCGTCGTCGTCTTGCAGGATACCGTCGCGGTAGTCCTCGAAGATGCCCCCAACACCGATCATTCCGAATTCGGCCAGTTCTGCCGCGCGTAGGGCGCCCATGCTGGCGCTGCCGAAAACCGGAATGCCCTGTTCGATCGCCCACAGGATTTCCTTGTGCCAGACCGAGGGCACACCTTCGAAATATCCGTCGATGATGCCTATGGCGGTCGGTTTGTCGCGTACGACGCGATACACGTCACCCTGCCGGACCGGGGGAAGGATCGTGGTGTCCAGATGATCCGTGATCGCCTCCGGTGCCAGAGTCGGACCCACAAAAACCACCGCCGTCATGTCAAACCTTCCCTGATGCGCTGTGCCCGGGGTCCGGGAATGTAATCCGGTTCGTCATGCGGAGCCTCAAGCCCGGGAATGACGGCCCGGACCACCGCGATGTCATACTCGGGCCGCGACAGGTCAACCGTCACCACTTGCGGGATGCCCACAGCATCTAGCCGCTGCAACAGCAAGTCCAGATCCTCGTCAAAGGAGTTGGTTACATGCGATGGGCAGTCGCCAAAACTTTGATATGTCGCAGTGGCGTCAATCAAATCGCGCACATAGCGCCCGCGTTCCATTTTCGCCTGATCGGTGAACTCCTCGGGGTCCAGATCATCCCGCGCGCCCGAGATATAGGTCAGCCGTGTCTGCGCCGCCTCGGTCAGGGCGCGGAGCAAGGCGATGGCGCGGTCCGGGTGGCACCCATCCCCGATGCCGATATGACCGGGTTGTCCGCCATCTTCGCAGATCATGCAGCGAAAACTGGCGATGCCGACGTCCGATGTTGTGTTCCAAAGCCCAACCTCCAGCCCCGCATCGGCGATCATTGCAATGGCTTGCCGGCAGCGTGGATCATCGACACTGTCCGAATCAAGACGCGGTAACCCCGGCTGGTAGTGCCACAGAGTTGTGGCATCCCGTTCGATCAGCTCGCAAATGGCGTGGCAGCTGGCCTCGATCAGGTTGTTGCCCGACGCCAGACCGTTGGTGGTGCGGGGAAAGGCCGCCTGACCGCCGACCGGCGCGCTAGTATAGTCGGTGTCAACCATCTCAAGCGGGACCCAGCATGGATCACCTGTGCCCAGATCGCGCCCTTGAACCCACAGCATATTGCCATGCGGATCAAAGCGCCCTCCGGTCACTTGCGGTAGGCCGGTCACGTCGACTACAGCGGCTTCTTCGGTAAGCTCGGCATATCTGGCCAAACGTTGTGGCAACTGCACTCTTTCGGCGTGCCAGGATTCGATTGCTTCCATCACGCCCGAGGCCTCGGCAGCGCGCAAAGACAGCCCCTTGCCGAGCGACACCGCAACCGAGCGGGAGTTGGGCCGCGCAACCATCACCGTGGGCAATCCGATGCGATCAAGCCCGGTCAGGTTTGCGATCCGGGTGATGCCCATGCTTTTCAACAACGGTTTGACGATCTGCAAAGTCTGCTCAGGGTCGCGCAACCGATGCGTATCCAGCACATATTGCTTCTGCGATGCATCGGGCATGTTGCGAACCTTGCCAAGAATAATTGACCGCAACGTGGAAATAAATGCGCCGGGCCAGCCTGTTACGGTTCAGGATGATGGATCGGACCCATTCGGTCAACCGCCGTGGATTGCCGTTTTGCTGAAGCTAAGCCGGGATACGTGGCGGTAAAGCGCCCCGGCCTGCAAGATCACGCTTGGAAAAGAGGGGGGTGTTCAACGCGTCCGGCCAGCTTTGTGGCTCAAGCTCCAAACCTAAATACGCTAAATAGGGCTCGGTGGACAAAGTCGCACGACCCGGGTGGTTCAGTTGGATACCCGAATAGACTTGCAAGCCCGTTTCCATCGAAGAAGGCACCCGTCACAGAAGATTTCAATACAGCAACAGGCTTTTGGAGAGCCGCCGGGCCGAAATGCAAAAGTTGTGATCAAACGGGAAGTCGCCAACCACACTTGGTGTACGGAAATCAAACTTCTTACAATGAACAGGCGCGGGTTCGCCTCTTGGGATTAGGCAACCATCAACTCGCAAATGTCGATCGGCAGCAATCTGCAAAGTGGTCGGTTGCATGATAGTTTCACCATAACTTAGCTTATATGCATTCTAAGGTGAAGCAGCAAAGTTAAAATGTCCCATATTAGCAAAGTAGAAGTGTCACACTTCTCTGTCGAGCAGGCAGGATTGGAGTGTGACGGTGGGA